>DATJCP010000197.1:0-10252 GCA_035514715.1 Candidimonas sp. | reverse complement strand
GGGCTTTCACGACCTGTGCCTGGTGGCCCCCCGCTTCCCCGACGTTCTGGACCTGCCCGAAGCACAATCGCTGGCCAGCGGCGCCACCGACGTCCTGGCCTCGGTCAATATCGTGCCAACGCTGCAAGAAGCCCTGGCCCCTGTCACTATGGCTTTCGCACTGACCGCGCGGGCCCGTATGATAGGCCCTCCGCCTTGCGACATTCGCGAGGCGGCCAACATTAGTTGCAACCACCTGCAGAATACACATAACCAAGTTGCCATTGTGCTGGGCACGGAAAGGTCGGGCCTGACCAACGAAGACATTGCCTTGTGCCAACGCATCTGCCATATTCCGGCCAACCCGGAATACAGCTCGCTGAATGTAGCGCAAGCGCTGCAACTGGCGGCCTGGGAATTGCGCTACGCCCTGGCCAGCGCGGCATCGCTACCATTGCTGCCGGTTACCGATGGCCAAGCCGAAACCGGCGACGAACCCGCGCCCAACGATAAAGTGCAGGCGCTTATGACGCATTGGGAGCAAGCCTTGATAGAGGTGGGCTTCCTGGACCCGGCTCACCCCAAGAAACTGATGCCGCGCATGCGCCACCTGTTTGGCCGCAATGCACTAAGCCGCGACGAAGTCGATATGCTGCGCGGCCTGTGTACTGCCATGATCAAGACTGCCAAGAACCGGCAATAGCGTATAGGCCGCGCATCTGCAGGCATTACGCTACCAGCGCCATCCCCGTCAAACGGGACAGTTCTGCTATCCCTATGCCGGCCATATCTTCAACCAGCACCACCTGCCCGTCTTTCAAGTCGAATACAGCCAAATCGGTATACACGCGGGAGACGCAGGCCAGGCCAGTAAGCGGATAAGTACAACGCTCCACCAGCTTGCTTTGCCCATCGCGAGTCAGCAATTCCATCAATACATAGACCGACTTCGCACCCGTCGCCAAGTCCATGGCTCCGCCCACAGCAGGTATATCGTCGGCGCCGCCAGTATGCCAGTTGGCCAGATCGCCGTTTCGCGACACCTGGAAAGCACCCAACACGCAGATATCCAGGTGCCCTCCGCGCATCATGGCAAAGGAATCGGCATGGTGAAAATAAGCCCCCCCCGCAAGCAAGGTAACAGGCTGCTTGCCGGCATTGATAAGGTCGGGATCTTCCGCCCCCGGTTCAGGGGCAGGCCCCATGCCGATCACGCCATTTTCGCTATGCAGCATGATTTCTCGGTCAGCAGGCAGATAATTGGCCACTTTGGTCGGCAAGCCAATACCCAGATTGACAATACTACCTTCGGGAATATCCCGGGCCACGCGGGCGGCCATTTGTTCACGATTCAGACGATTCATTTCCCAGCTCCCACGGCGACAACACGTTGTACGAAAAGACCAGGCGTTACGATAGCCTCGGGATCCAACGCGCCCAACTCGACAATCTGTTCAACCTGCACCACAGCCACGCGCGATGCCGTCGCCATAATGGGGCCGAAATTACGCGCCGTCTTGCGGTAGACCAGGTTGCCCCAGCGGTCGGCGCTGTGGGCCTTGATCAGGGCGTAGTCGGCCTGTAAGGGGTACTCAAGAACGTAATCGCGCCCATTGATGTGGCGCTGCTCTTTGCCCTCGGCCAGCAGCGTACCTGCTCCTGTAGGCGTATAAAACCCGCCTATCCCCGCACCGCCGGCGCGTATGCGCTCGGCCAAGTTCCCTTGAGGCACCAACTCCAATTCGATCTTGCCGGCCCGATACAAAGCGTCGAACACATGGGAATCGGCCTGCCTCGGAAACGAGCAAATGATTTTCCGGACTTGCCCCGCTGCCAATAAGGCAGCCAGGCCAGTATCGCCGTTCCCGGCATTATTATTGATGATCACCAGGTCTTTCGCCCCCTGGTCCAATAACGCATCAATCAACTCCTTAGGCTGCCCGGCCAACCCGAAGCCGCCCACCATGATGGAAGCGCCATCGGGAACATCCGACAACGCTTCTCGAAAACTATCGAAGATCTTGGAAATCATGCTGCATCCATTTACTGAACAAAAACTTTCATAAAAAAGGCCGGCCAGAAGGCCGGCCCAAACAGCTTATAAGCACTTGCTACGCATTAATCCACAGTAGCGCCGGAAGCCTTGACGACCTTAGCCCAGCCATCGACCTCAGACTTGATGAAGTCGCCAAATTCAGCGGGCGTGGTCTTGGCAGGCACCGCGCCCAGGTCAGCCATGCGGGCCTGTACTTCTGGCTTGGCCAGTGCAGCCTGAATAACAGCGTTCAGCTTGTTCACGACCTCATCAGGCGTACCCTTGGGTGCAATGACGCCGAACCAGGAAGACACGTCGTAACTTGGAAAGCCCGACTCTTGCATGGTTGGCAGATCAGGCGCGGTCTTGGAACGCTCGGCTGTGGTAACAGCCAGGGCGCGCAGCTTGCCGGCTTCCACATGTGGCCAGGCTGATGGCATGTTGTCGAACATGTACTGGACTTGGCCGCCGATAAGGTCGGTAATGGCCGGCGAACTGCCCTTGTAGGGAATGTGCGCCGCATCGATATGAGCCAGTTGCTTGAACAATTCACCCGCCATGTGGATGGATGTCCCGCTACCCGACGACGCAAAATTCAGCTTGCCGGGATTGGCCTTGGCGTACTCGACCAATTCCTTCACGCTCTTGACCGGCACATTGGGATTGACCACCAACACATTAGGCACCTTCACACCCAGCGAAACCGGTGCGAAATCCTTGACCAGGTCAAAGCGCAAGTTCTTGTACAGCGTTTGGTTGATGGCACTGGTAACAGCAACCATGTAGAGGGTATAGCCATCGGGGGCTGCGCGCGACACCATTTCAGTCGCGATATTGCTGCCAGCGCCCGGACGGTTTTCAACCACAACAGGCTGGCCCAGGGCATCGCCCATTTCTTTGCCTAGAATACGTGCCACGACGTCGGTTGTACCACCCGCCGAGAAACCGACGATCAGACGGATGGCATGATCGGGATAAGCTGCCAAGGCACTGCTTGCGAAGCCAAGCGTACCGGCTGCCAACACGCTGGCGGCAACGGCCTTGGCACGGAATGTAAATGTAGAACGAATTGACACTGTATCCTCCTGAGTTTTAAACGTCCATTTTGTGGACAGTTCTATAATAGCCACAGAATTTTCTAATAAAACTTTACTTTCTCAAACAGATGCGTACATGCCGTGGACACTTTCGACACTGACAATGCTGGATCAGGCCCCCGAACCCTAAGACGCGGCCTGCAAGTTCTGCGCACACTGCAGGAAAACCCGGGCTCCGGCCTGAGCGTTACCGAGTTGGCTCGAATCACGGGCTTGCAGCGCCCTACTATCTACCGGCTGCTTGCCGCCTTGATCGAAGGCGGTTTTGCCAAGAACATCAGCAACACCAAACGCTTCATAGCCAATGAAAGCATTACCCTGCCCATCGTCGAACAGGATCCGCGCATAGAGCTTGCTTTCCCGGTAATGCAAAAGCTGGCAGCCCTTACCGGAGACGCCGTCTTCCTGGTCGTGCGCGATGGGCATGAGTCGGTCAGCTTATGGCGGGAAATCGGGGCTTATCCTGTGCAAATACTGGCCACCTATGCCGGAAAACGCCAACCATTGGGCGTAGGATCGGGGGGCATGGCCTTGCTGGCCAAGCTAAGCGACGAGGCGGTCGAAGAAATCATTGTCCGCAACAGCAGTCAAATCGAACAATATGGCGGCATGACCACGCGCGAAATGCGGCAACTGGTCCAGAACACACGCACGCGAGGGTATTCAGTGGTGGGTAACTACGCCGTGCGCGGCGCGCTAGGGGTCGGGTGCGCCTTGTGCGACGCCAAGCACCAGCCGCATCTAGCCATTAGCGTTACTGCCATTACCGACCGCATGCCCGCCAGCCGACAACGGGAAATAGCCCATCTAATACAAGATGAGCTAAAAACCATTGCCGATAAAATCTAGACTACGGTTTCACTGTGAGAGAACTGGGTTTCCGCGTCTAGCGGGTAAATAGGGCGATTCAGGTTCTTGAATGGGAAAATCCCATAGTCGGAACTGCACACGCCCGGCCCGCCAACCAACACAACATGTTTGGCCAAGGGCCCGAACCCCGCCCGGAAATGCTGCCGGGACTTGATCAAGACATATTTCTTGGCTGCCGGATCCACACCCGCATGCGTGAAAACGCCGGTATCGTAAGGTTCTTGCGGCTTCTCGGAAACAAAGATCAGAACGCCCTTGGTCTCTAGAACGACAGTACGCCCCAAGCTTAGTAACTGCCCGGTAAACATCGGGCCGGTTACCCGATAGTTGCCATCGGTAATATTGACCACTTTGCCCGTGACCCTCAACGGCTCCCCGGTCAAGTTCAAGGCCGGCATATCCGTCTTGCCGCCCAGATCAAGCGTGACTTCAGCACCGATACCCGCCTGTATCATCAGTTCGACGGCAGCCGGATCCCATACAGGACCCGCCACGACATCTTCGAGCCCTTGGTCTATGACTTCCCGCAAAACTGTCATCACGTCGGTCGTGCCGCCCGCGCCACAGTTATCGCCGTGATCCACCAATACGATCGGCCCTTCGGCAAGCTGCTTGGCGGCGGCAATAGACTCGGCCAAAGGCTCAAGAGGGAAAATGAAATCGTCCCGGCGCGACCAGGCCAACTGACTTAATTCGTCAAGCAAACGCACGCCCTGCTCTCGCTTGTTCTTGTCAACCACCAGAACGATGGACAAGCCCACATGCGGAATATCGGCCAAGGGGAAGCCACCAAAAACAGACGCATTCAATACTTCGCCGCTGGCTTCGGCAGCCATCGCCCTGTCCATGATGTCTTTCATGGGCTGCAGCGCCGGCGTCTGCTTGAGCATATGTGTCAGCATCGGCAGACGGCGCCACAAGATGGTAGGTTCGACTTCCTTCTTCAGGATGGCTTCCAATGTTTTACCGGCGCGCTCTCCGGTTTGATAGACATCGATATGCGGGTAAGTGCAATAACCAGTAATGACAGTGGCGTTATCGATCAAATTTCGGCTGAAGTTGGCATGGAAGTCCAGCGCAACGATAACGGGAACGGACTCAGGTAGAACGGCGCGAATACGCTTGAGCAGTTCACCTTCCGCGTCCGGGTATCCTTCAGCCACCATGGCGCCATGCAAATCCAGCAGGACTGCATCGCAGCCCTTGCTCACTCTATCCAGAATAGACGCAACGATGGCCTCAAAAGCATCCTTGGTCACCGTACCGCTAGGCACGGCATTGGCGACGATGGCGAAATCCACTTCGGCGCCAAGCCTGTCAGCAAGATCCAGATAGGCAGCCGCTGCGCTATTGGTATTTACGCATGACTTGCGGGCGTCTTCGGCATATGCCGGGCCATTCAAACTTGTACCCCGGGAAAAAGACGCCAACTCGGTAGGCAAAGGCGAAAAAGTATTAGTTTCATGGCGAACCATCGCTACGACCACTTTCATAAAAGCTCCTGATTTATTCTGAGATTATTGTTTTTCGAGTCCAGACGCCTCGACCAGCTTGCCGTATCGCACCGTTTCTTCCAGGAGAAACTGTTTGCTTTGTTCTGGCGGAGTCATTACAGCGGAGTAGGCCAACAAATCCAGCGCCTTGATGAAGTCCGGCTCTTGCGCCCCCTCCTTGACCACGGCATACAGCTTATCGATCACGGCTTGCGGCGTACCCGATCTAGCTACCAGCGAAAGATTGGCGCGGACAGTCAAGGCTTTGGGATCAGCGTAATCCTGAGTCACCGCAGATGGAAACTCCGGCAAAGGCTGCGACTGCAAAACGGCAATAGGCTTGACCTTGCCGGCGCGCGCCTGCGAAATCGACGAGCCTACAACATCCAGGTGGGCATCGGTCTGGCCGCCGATCAGGTCGGTAACAGCGGGAGGCGAACCACGGTAAGGAATGATCTCGAAGTCGAGGTTATTTTCCTGGCGCCATTTGGACAAAGCCAGATATGCCGAACCACCTACCGTATTGACACTGATAGAAGCTTGGCCGGGATTCGTCTTGATGAACTGCGTAAGCGATGCAAAATCCTTGTGTTTGCCATCCTGCTTGATGATCATCCAGTGAGGATAAGTATTTACGACGGTAATGGGCGTAAAGTCCTTGTCGCCATCGTAAGGCACTTTCTTGAGCAAGAAACCGTTGATATTCAGCGTATTGTCGCTTGCCATGAAAAGCGTATAGCCGTCCGCCGGGTCCTTCATGACGGCAAGTGCGCCAGGAACAGTCGCCCCGCCCGAGACGTTTTCCACAACCGCCGGCTGCCCCAGCTTATCGCTGATTTTCTTGGCGATCAGGCGCCCCATGACATCGGCCGACCCTCCAGCCGGATAGGGAACCACAACCTTGAATGGTTTATTCGGCCACTCTTGCGCCTGCGCCGAAAGCGGCAAGGCCATAGCAGCCCCCACCCATATTGCAGCACGCAACAACTTGCTGATCCGTTTCATTACCTGACTCCTGTCCACTTTCATCATTGATATAGCCTCGTCCTTGGCGACACAAGCGCTGCTTCCAAGCTGCGTACTTATATCCGCCGAATCGCGAGATGTGTGGACCCAGTATATAAACGCCGTAATGCATTGTCTAATATATAATTAATTTAATTATCATATATAAAATATATAGCTAAAACATAGATGGCGCGAGGATAAAGACTCATGGATACACATCGTCTTCACTGCTTTGTGACTGTCGTGGAAACGGGCAATCTTTCCAAGGCCGCCACCAAGCTGCATATGACACAGCCGCCTCTTAGCATCCTCATACGCAAGCTGGAATCCGAGCTCAAGGTCACCTTGTTCGATCGCATCAACAACCGCCTTGTGCTTACCGCGACAGGACAACTTTTCTATCGTCGCGCCAAAGAGTTGCTCGCATCCATGCAGGCACTGACCAAAGAGCTGCAGGAAAGCGATAACGGACTACGCGGCACCGTGGCGGTGGGCTGTTCCACGGCCGCCAGCCTGTTCATCATTCCCAAAGTCATGGAGCAAATACAGGCACAGGGGCTGGACATCAACATCCAGGTACTTGAAGGAGCGACACCGCTCCTGGTCGAACAATTGCGCCAGCAGCATATTGACGTGGGCATCTGTCGAACGGAATACAAGGCCGAAGACCTTCAAACCATGACTCTCTATTCCGAGCCCTTGTTGCTGGCCTTGCCCACACAACATCCGCTGCTCAAGAAACGGCAAATTCGCCTGCAAGACCTGAAGGACGAACGCTTTCTCATGCATGCATCACCCGTAGGAAGAGGCATCTCGGACCTGATCATTGAGTCGTGTCAGCTCAGCGGCTTTTCCCCACAAGTGATTTACTGGGGAATAGAAACCCTGCCGATGCTATTGATGGTTGGCAAGGGATTGGGCATTACGTTTGCTCCGAAAAGCTTTGCCCAACTCCCCTTGCCGAATCCGCTGGAGTTCGTGGAAATCAAACAACCCCGTCTTGAGACGCGGCTTAGCCTGATCACGCAAAAAAGCCGGATTCAATCGGCGGTTACCCGGCGGTTCCTGGAAATCACCACGCAAGTGATCAACCAGTGGCAGCCTTGACTTCATTGAGTCAAAGCCACCAATTGATTCTATGAAAGCTATGCGTTGCTGGCGGCTTCCGATGCGGTCTTGGCGTGTACTACGCGAACAGGAACGGGGGGATTCAAACCCGCACGGCCAAGCACGGCTAAAGCGTTGCGATACAAATCAAAACGCAGATCCCAATAACGGCTGGACTCAGCCCAGCACCGCATATTGATGATGATCGTACTTTCGCGATATTCCGTCACCATGACTTGCGGCGCCGGATCGGCCAGCACGAACTCATGACCCTCGACCAGTTTGCGCAATTCGCCCAGGGCCAATTCAAGATCGTCGCCATAGCGCACACCGACCTCCACATCCAGGCGGCGTGTGGCATTGCGGCTGTAATTGATAATGGTATTGCCCCAGACCAGACTGTTGGGCAAAGAAAGATGCACACCATCTGACTGGATAAGGCGCGTGAGGAAAAGGCCGACCTCGGCTACCGTGCCATCGGCCTTGCCGACCACAGAAATATATTCACCTGCACGCAATGGACGCAACGCCAACAACATAATGCCAGCGGCAATATTTTGCAGCGTACCCTGCAAGGCCAGGCCTACGGCGAGGCCTGCAGCGCCCAACACGGCAATAATGCTGGCCGTCTGTACGCCAAAACGAGCAAGAACCGCAACAATCACAAAAATACGTATGGCCCACACCGTAACGGTGTAGACCATAGGCACGATGGTCGGGTCGATTTTCGAAGAACGCGCCGCCACTTTCTGCACAGTACGCCCGGCAAAGGATGACAACATCCAGCCGATGATCAATATTGCAATCGTGACAAACAGATTCAAGGCCACGTATTCGATACCTGGCATGATCGCGATAAGTTCTTTTAATTTATCGAACATACATTCCCTACAAAAACGGTAAAGACAATCAACTAAACACAATACACCACTTATCCCCGCCAATTGTGGATAAGCAGAAGGACAACCTGGGCACTACTGAAACAAGTCCTTTTATATCAATCAACTACAAGAGGCGGATGAAAATTGGCCAAAACGCTGAACTTGTAATAATTGCGCAGGCCATCAGTAAGAAAAACCGTTATTACCAGCTTCACGTCGACTTATTCACATGGCAAACGCAAGCACCAAGGGCCAGATTCAAGTTATCCACGCCAAATGTGGATAAGCTCAGGGAAAACTCTTTGACTACATGAAATAACAATGTAATAACAAAGACTTGGAACCCATGCTCGATAACTGGCCACCTGAGTCTAAAAAAGCGCGACTAAGGGGCCCGTCCGCTAATCAAACGGACCAGCACCATGATGATGGCTACCACAATCAATATGTGGATAAAGCCGCCCACCGTATAGGAAGTCACGATTCCCAATAACCAAAGGATGATAAGAATGACTGCAATGGTATAGAGCATAAATTTTCCCTTCCTGACGTTCTTTATTTGTGTGTCGGCGGCAAATTGCCCGTTGCCGCAAATCGGTACGAAGCCCCCAGCAAGCAGCGTGCCGAATGATGAAACCGTTTTTCGGCGGCACGCCGCTTGCTAGCAACCGTGTGACCATTTTGGGTCGTTTTTAAGGAGATCTCATGAAAAAGCTATTCGCAATCGCAGCCTGCTCGCTCCCCCTGTTGTTGGCAACGTCGGCAAACGCCCAAAC
This sequence comes from Candidimonas sp., assembly GCA_035514715.1. Classification (GTDB taxonomy): domain Bacteria; phylum Pseudomonadota; class Gammaproteobacteria; order Burkholderiales; family Burkholderiaceae_B; genus Pollutimonas. The sequence continues at coordinate 1,006 of DATJCP010000197.1, read as the reverse complement.
CACGCCGACTCCCAGCACGGATCCTGGCGCCGCCAAAAGCGATGGCAGCACTACTCCCGCAACGCCTCCAATGGGCAGCATGCCTCCCGCAGCACCAGCGCCAAGCACGGCTGATAGCGCAGCCATGACTGAAGCCATCACAGGCCTAAGCGTGAAGAGCAACATCATGGGCAAAGCTGTCTACAACGAGAAAGACGAGAAGGTTGGCGAAATCACTGATGTCGTACTTGCTTCGGATGGCAAGGCCGCCTATTTCATTATTGGCGCGGGCGGCTTTCTTGGCTTGGGTTCGCACGACGTAGCCATTCCGTTCGACAAGGTCACCCAGTCCAGCGACAAGATGATGTTGCAAGGCTATACCAAAGAGCAGTTGAAAGCCCTGCCTCAAGTCAAGGTCGAAAAATAGCGGCGGCGTCATGAGTACCCAGCCAAGCGCATCTGGCCAAAGCCAGGGAACCGTGGTGGTGTATCCCGCCAGAGGGAATGAACCCGAGCACGAGAAACAGGTTCACTTCGAACTGGGCAGACGCATTGCCCAACTGCTAGGCATGAAGTTCGACGGCGAGTACAGGCCGGAGCATCGGTACGCAGGCCGTCTTTACTTCATTCCTAGCGATACGCTTATCGGTATGGAGTTTGCCCGCAGTCTGGGCATAACAACAGAGGATGATCTTTTTGGAGGGGTAGCCTCCCACGCCTTCATTCCTACCAAAGCCATAAGCCATGCCCTGCTTGGCCCCAGCGCTGCCGCGCCCGACGGCTGGTCGTCTGATTTCGGACGCATGGTGCAGGACGCTGTTCTACGAGGCTTCACCAGTTTTAATCTGGACGATGCCCGAGAAGCCGGCAGGCGCCTGCTTGAGTATGGTCCTTTGCGCATCAAGCCTGTGCATGCCACCGCTGGCCGCGGCCAGGTTCTAGTGCCCGGCCCTGCCGAGCTGATTCAAGCATTGGCGGTGATCAACACTGACCGTCTTGCGGAATGCGGCGTGGTGCTGGAAGAACA
>DATJCP010000196.1:0-3255 GCA_035514715.1 Candidimonas sp. | reverse complement strand
GCGGCAGCGGAATTCGGCCCTTATTATCGGGATGCGGTACAGCTTGCCGTAGATCAAATCAATAAAGCAGCCAAGCAGGTCTTCGGCGGCGATATCATTGCCAAACACATCACGGTAGACTCATCAACCTTGCCTACGGTGGGCGTACAGGCTGCGCGCCAGTTAGTTGATTCCGACAAGGTGCCGGCAATCATAGGCGAGTGGTCCAGCGGCGTAACCGTAGCCGTAGCCACTTCAGTGTCGATTCCCTCTGGCATTTTGCAGGTTGCCAACGGAGCTACGTCGCCGCTGATCACCGTGCTACCGGCCGACGCCAAGGCCGATTTGCTTTTCCGGACCACGGCATCGGACGCCTTGCAGGGGGTCGTGGCAGCCCAACTCGTGAACGGTGAAATCTTGAAAGACTACAAGTTCAAGACGGTGTCCACGATATACATTAACAATCCGTATGGTCAGGGCTTGTCGAACTCTTTCGCAAAGTCGTTCGAACAGCGCGGCGGCAAGGTGCTTGCCCAGATTCCGCACCCTGAACAAGTGCAGCCTACATATAAGTCGGAACTGGCCTCGGCGTTAAAGGACAAACCAGAACTGCTGATGGCAGTTAGCTACCCTGCGCATACTGCCGTATTCATTAAAGAGTCACGCGATATCTTCGACTTTACAAGTTGGGAATTTACTGACGGCAATGCGTCGCTGGATGTTGTTCAGGCAGTCGGTGCGAAAAGCCTTGAAGGCAAGATGGGGACAGCTCCCGGCGAAGACACAACCACGGCTGCCTATAAGGATTTTGCCAAGAATTTCCTGGCTGCCTATAAGTACGACAATATTCCGCCGTTCACCGCATCGACCTATGATGCCGCCATGGCCATCGGCCTGGCATTGGCCAAGGTGATTGCCAATGGTGAAACCGATGCAAGGAAAATTACCGGGGTGGCGTTGCGCGACCAGTTGCGTGTCGTTTCCAACCCGCCGGGGGAAGCCATCGAAGGAGGCGATGAGGGCCGTATCGTCGAGATGTTGAAAATGATCAAGGCAGGGAAAAAAATCAACTACACCGGTGCAGCAGGGCCGTGCGATTTTGACGATAACGGGGACGTCATCACGCCTATCAATATATGGAAATTCGCTGGTGGCAAGATCGAGACAATCAAGACCATGCCCGCCGCCGATATCCCGAAAGTGTAGATAAGCTTGCACCAACGGTGCCGCCTTTGCATTCCGATTCGCAAGTGATAGTCGTATGAATTATTGCGGAGGCGGTGTTTTCTTCAGGAACCCGGATACACGTTTTTCTTCTTTCAGGATGCCTTGGGGGCGATACAGTACGATCAATGCCAGCAACAACCCGACAAACATCCAGCGCAGGAAGGCAGTACGCGAGGCAATTTCAGGCGCCACGGTGCTTAGCATTCCCTGAAGCGCATCCGTTACGAATGCAGTGCCGCTCCATACACCCCAGATCACAAAGGCGCCAAGGATGGCTCCTTTGTTGTTGCCGCTGCCGCCCAACATCAGCATGACCCAAATAATAAAGGTTCCGAACAGCGGCTCGAAATGACTGTAGTCAATGGTGACCATGTAAGGCGCATAAAGCGCGCCGCCTATGCCCATGACTACCGCGCCAAGCACGAACGATTGCACGCGCAGGGACGTTACGCGTTTGCCATTCATTGCCGCCGACGACTCTTCGTCGCGCACGGCGCGTAGTGCCCGGCCCCAGGGAGAACGCACAGCAGTTTCCAGCACGATATAGACAATCGCCAACGTGATGACAGTAATCAGAAGGTATAAGTACATGTAGTTGCGCGGCTGCAAGGGCGCCAGTATTGTGGCTGCCGATGCCGGCAGCCAGCTGCAGGTTGGGTCCTCGAAAAGGCATGCCAGCGGCTGTGGAATACCGCTAAGAGGCTGCGGTCCATTGGCAAGCCAGCGTTCGTTCTGGAAGATCAGCCGGATGATTTCCCCGATTCCCAAGGTGGCAATGGCAAGGAAGTCTGTTCGTAGCCGCAACACCGGCAGGGCAACCAGAAACCCGATCGCGCCGGATATAACGCCGGCGGCAATCAGGCCAATCAGAAATGGCGCTTGAAGTCCAAATGCCTGGTGTGCGTACTGGGCCATGAGTCCGCTTGGCGGCGCCGTAATGAAAAGGGCCATAGTGAATGCCCCCACTGCGAAGAACCCAGCGATACCGAAATCCAGATGGCCGTTGTAGCCCCATTGTGAGTTCAGGCCGAGGCTGAGAATGGCGTAAATAGAGGCCATGATGGAGAACGACACCAGATAATCGATTCCACCGGGGAAAAACGCCGCTAGGGCGAATGCGGCAGCAATGCCAAGAATGATGCCCGCTGGAATACGCCAGAGCCAGCGAAAAGGCAGCACTGCAAATGCCAGCAGCATTAACGGAATGATTAAAAAAATCGCCTTCAGAACCTCGGCCTGATCCATGGCGTTCTCCTTTTCCTATTTCTCGGCGAAAAGTCCTTGAGGGCGCATTAATAGAGCGACGACCATGAGCGCAAAGGCGACTGCAGGCCCATACGCGGGGCTCATGAATGCTGATGTCACTTGTATCGCCACACCGATGACGATGGCGCCGACCAGCGCGCCAAACGCATTGCCGATACCGCCCAGGAGTATGGCTGCGAACATGGGCAGTAGCAGAGTGAAGCCCATGTCGGGGCGCAGTTGCGACGCAAGCGCATACATGACGCCGCCCGCCGCCGCCAGCCCGCCGCTGATAATCCAGGTCCAGGCGATAACGTGTTCAGTATTGATCCCCCGTATCTGTGCCAGATCGGGGTTGTCGGCGGTGGCACGCATGGCTTTGCCCATTTTGGTTTTTGCCAGCAGCAGGTAGAGCAAGATAACCAGCACCAACGCCAGCCCGAGCACGAACAGTTGATCCGCCTGCACGCGAACGCCCAGCGGTAGATGTAGTGCGGGATTGGCACGGCCTATATAGTAGAAGTGGAAGTCAGACCCCCAGACCAGGTAGATAATGCTGCGTAGGAAAAATGCCATGCCCAGCGAAGCCATTGCAAATAGCACGAGTGCCGACTTGCTTCGCCGCAAGCGGCTATAAAGCGCCCGGTCAACCAGCATTGCTATCGCCCCGGTCACCGGTATGGCAACCAGCAATCCGACCAGCAATTCCCAGCCGAACGAAAACTTCCAGATGGGTGCGCTTTGCGGTATGACCTGCACAACAGAAAAGGCGACATAGGCGCCGAGCGTCACCAGTTCACCATG
>DATJCP010000195.1:0-7380 GCA_035514715.1 Candidimonas sp. | reverse complement strand
CCTGCCATAAGGCAAGCCGGCTGGCGCGGGTTGCAATAACCAGCTTTGCGGGTGCTGCTACCATTGCCTAGCCTGCCAACTGAGTAAAGATAACGGCAAGTACGATACCGATAATCGCCAGAATGAACAGGCCTTGCAGCAGCGACAAACCAGACTCGTCAGGTTTTTTGCGCCCCGAAGATTTAAACAGACCCATTTGCACTTTCCTTGGCGGCACCTTTGCGACTAGCGATCAGTTTGCCAGTCACGACCACCAGAAGCGCGCCGATGACCTCTGCGGTTAGCTTAATTGTACTAGGCTGCACACCCCAACGGTTTTCGATGAAAATGTCGGTAACCAGCATGCCGCCGGCAATCCAGCCCAGCAATGCCGCGCCCAGTGTAACCACCAACGGGAAACGATCGATCAGTTTCAGGACGATAGTGCTGCCCCAGATAATGATAGGCACGCTAAGCAGCAAACCAAAAATCACATAGCCCAATTGATGATCGGGAATGGTATTTTGTGCAGCGCCGGCGATAGCGATAACGTTATCCAGGCTCATGACGAAGTCGGCAATGATGATCGTCTTGACCGCAGCCCAGATCGAGGCGCTTCCCTTGATACCGTCATGGTGATCGTCTTCGGGAACCAGCAGCTTGATACCGATCCACAGCAACAGCAGGCCGCCGACGATTTTCAGGAAAGGAATACCCAACAGAGTCAGTGCAAAGGCGATAAGAACAACGCGCAATATGATGGCGCCGGCCGTTCCCCACAATATCCCTTGTACACGTTGCTTTGCACCGAGGTTGCGACATGCCAGTGCGATAACCACGGCATTATCACCACCCAGCAAAATATCGATCATGATAATCTGGAACAATGCGCCCCAGTGCAGTGTTTCGAAAAACTCTACCATCTAAATTCCCGTTTCGACATCAGAGTCGATAAAAACCCCAGCACTGCGCCGAGGGGTTAGTATTAGTGTTAGCGGCCATTGTAAGTCAGGTTGCAGTCAGATTTCGCATTCACCTGAAGAACTTCACCCCGCCTTTTTCCCGAGTATTACACGGGAAAAAAAGCCTCCTGAGGGAGGCTTTTTTACTACCGGACTTTACAGTACCGATTTGAGCAATTTGCCCATTTCGGATGGGTCACGCGTAGTGCGTATACCGCAAGCTTCCATGATTTCAAGTTTGGCATCGGCCGTATCGGCACCGCCGGAAATCAGGGCGCCAGCATGGCCCATGCGCTTGCCTGCAGGAGCCGTAACACCCGCAATAAAGCCGACCACAGGCTTGGTCATGTTGTCTTTGGCCCATTCTGCCGCGTTGACTTCATCTGGACCGCCGATTTCGCCGATCATGATGACTGCATCGGTATCGGGATCGTCGTTGAACATTTTCAACACATCGATGTGCTTCAGACCATTGATGGGGTCGCCACCAATACCCACAGCAGTCGATTGACCCAGACCGAGTTCGGTCAGTTGGGCAACCGCTTCGTAGGTCAATGTACCGGAACGGCTGACCACGCCGATACGACCCTTGCGGGCAATATGGCCGGGCATGATGCCGATTTTGAGTTCATCGGGGGTAATCAGGCCTGGGCAGTTGGGGCCCAATACCAGCGAAGTCTTGTTCTGGTCGCGCATGCGATTGCGCAGTTCGAGCATGTCGCGTACGGGAATGCCTTCAGTAATGCAGATGACCAGGTCCAGATCGGCCTCGACGGCTTCCCAGATGGCGGCTGCGGCACCTGCTGGCGGCACATAGATAACCGATACGGTGGCGCCGGTTTCAGCCTTGGCGTCTTTGACGCTACCGAAAATGGGCACGCCTTCGAAGTTTTCACCGGCCTTTTTGGGGTGCACGCCTGCAACAAATGCAGCTTTGCCGTTGGCGTACTCGCGGCACATATGGGTGTGGAACTGACCGGTTTTGCCGGTAATACCCTGGGTAATGACTTTGGTGTCTTTATTGATCAGAATCGACATTTACAAATCCTTGGCTATATTCTTATTTCGCGGCTGCTACGACTTTGGTCGCGGCTTCGGCCATGGTGTCAGCGCTGATAATAGGCAAGCCCGACTCAGCCAGCAATTTCTTGCCGAGTTCTTCGTTGGTGCCCTTCATGCGCACGACTAGCGGCACGCTCAGGTTGACGGCCTTGCAAGCGGCAATTACGCCTTCGGCGATAACGTCGCAACGCATGATGCCGCCAAAGATATTGACAAGAATGGCTTTTACGCCGTCGTTCTTGAGCATGATCTTGAAGGCTTCGGTGACTTTTTCAGCCGTTGCGCCGCCGCCTACGTCCAGGAAGTTGGCTGGCTCGCCGCCAAACAGCTTGATGGTGTCCATGGTTGCCATGGCCAGACCAGCGCCGTTGACCAGGCAGCCGATATTGCCGTCGAGCTGGATGTAGGCCAAGCCGAATTGGCTGGCTTCGACTTCAGCGGGATCTTCTTCGGCTAAATCGCGGTATTCAACGATGTTAGGATGACGATACAAGGCGTTGGAGTCGAAGTTGAACTTCGCGTCCAGGGCAATGATGTCGCCCGAACCTGTCAGGATCAGCGGATTGATTTCAGCCAGCTCAGCGTCGGTTTCCCAGAAAGCTTTGTACAGCTTCTGGAATTCGGCTGCGGCTTTGGATACCGAAGCGTCGGGAACGCCGATACCACGTGCCAATTCGGCAGCTTCGCTGTCAGTCAGGCCGGTTTTAGGGTCGACAAACACCTTGAGGATTTTTTCCGGTGTTTTTTCGGCGACTTCTTCAACGTCCATGCCACCTTCGCTCGACGCCATAACGCATACGCGCTGCGTGCCGCGATCGGTAACGATGCCGACGTAGTATTCTTTCTTGATGTCGGCGCCTTCTTCGATCAGCAGGCGGCCTACTTTCTGGCCTTCAGGGCCGGTTTGATGCGTAACCAGCTGCATGCCCAGGATTTCAGACGACAACTGACGCACTTCGTCGATGGAACGGCCCAACTTGACGCCACCGCCCTTGCCGCGACCACCCGCGTGAATCTGTGCCTTGACTACCCAGACCGGGCCGCCCAGCTTTTCAGCTGCGGCTACAGCTTCATCAACGGAAAAAGCAGGAATTCCGCGTGGAACAGTCACGCCAAATTGCTTCAGCAGTTCCTTGCCTTGATACTCGTGAATTTTCATTTATTACCTGTCAGAACGTAAAGAATAAGAAAAAGAACGCGTGCCCCAGTGCTTGAAAACACGGTTGCCCGCCCTATGAGGATGGCCTACTCGCACTTCGCCTCGACCCTGGGAGTTACATACCACTGGGGATAGAACTCTTTTGCCACTGGCCCATCCAGCCTGAGGGCATGACACCCTTCGAGTTGAAAGGGACGCCTGGCTGGTTGGCCGGGAGCTTGCTGTTCTTTGCGGCGCTTGTTCGCCATGGTCTGGATTGCAACCGTGGGCAAGACGTACGACAGTTCCGTCATGTGGCTGCAGCCTGCCGTTTTACCGTAGCGGTCTTTGACCACCTGGCGAAAATTACGCAATAGATTCATGCCCACCAAATCCTGATAGTCGGAAGCGATGGCTGTGCAATTTTCGTTGTACGGAGCGGCATCGTAATCGGCAACAGCGGCTGTGATCGTGAACTGATCATCAATCGTGACGCGAAGATGCATGTGATGAATAGGGTCGCCGGCGCGATGTGTTGCCGCGCCTCCCCTGATTGGGAAATCGTAAGCCTTGACATCGATGAGTTCGGCTTCGAGATCCCATTGCCCATCCTCCCGGGCATACGAACTCACGCGTATGGAACGCGTATGCAATGGTTCGCGGGCTATGTCAGGAGGAGGTAAAGGCATTTACAAAAGATACTATAGCGGTAAACCCTCTAAGTATAGCGCAGTGCCTGGGCCGCGCTAACCATCTTGATCAAAGCGGCTTCCGTTTCGGCCCAACCGCGCGTCTTCAGGCCGCAATCGGGGTTCACCCACAAACGCTCGCGCGGCAAGCGACTGGCCGCTTTTTTCATCAGGGCGACCATCCAATCCACTTCCGGCACGTTCGGCGAGTGAATGTCGTACACCCCTGGTCCTATGTCGTTGGGATAATGGAAGTCCTCGAATGCGCCCAGCAGCTCCATGTTGGAGCGTGATGTTTCGATGGTGATGACATCTGCATCCATCGCGGCAATCGCTTCAATAATGTCATTGAATTCGGAATAGCACATATGCGTATGTATCTGCGTTTCATCCTTCACGCCGCCGGTCGACAAACGGAAACAATCGACGGCCCACGCCAAATAGCTGTCCCAGTCGGCGCGGCGCAAAGGTAAACCCTCACGGAAAGCAGGCTCGTCAATCTGGATAACGGCAATCCCCGCGGCCTCCAGATCCACCACTTCGTCACGCAACGCCAAAGCCAACTGACGGCAGGTGGTCTCGCGCGGCTGATCATCACGCACGAATGACCACTGCAAAATCGTCACCGGGCCAGTCAGCATGCCTTTTACCGGTTTTTCGGTAAGCGACTGCGCATACGCAGACCAGGCCACCGTCATGGGAGCGGGCCGCGCCACATCGCCGAAAATAATCGGCGGCTTCACGCAGCGCGAACCATAACTTTGCACCCAACCGTTCTGCGTAAACGCAAACCCGCCCAACAACTCGCCGAAATACTCGACCATGTCATTGCGCTCGGCTTCGCCGTGAACCAGTACATCAAGGCCAACCTTTTCCTGAAAACGGATGACTTGTTCGATTTCCTTGCGCATTGCTTTCTCGTACGCCGAATCGCTGAGCGCCCCATGCTTCCAGTCGCGGCGCGAAACCCGGATTTCCGCCGTCTGGGGAAATGAACCTATGGTCGTTGTGGGATAAGCCGGCAGGCCAAGCTTTTCCTGCTGGGCGACGATACGCTGGGCAAAAGGCTTGCGATCGCGAATCAGACTGGCGGATGTCGCCAAACGGGCCTGGACAGCACTGTTATGGATACGCGCAGATGCGCTCTTGACCTGCAGTGCCTCTCGTTGGCGCTGCAATGCGGCTTGCGTAGCAGCTGCCGGCGCAGCAGACAACGCATCGGCCAGCCATGCCAGCTCATCCAGTTTTTGTGTGGCAAATGACAGCCAACTGCGCAATTCAGCATCCAGATCTTTTTCAGCATCCAGATCGACCGGCACATGCAACAACGAGCATGATGGAGCCAGCCACAGGCGTTCGCCAAGTTGAGCCAATATCGGCTCAACTACCTCACGAGCTTTGTCTAGATCGGTGCGCCATACATTGCGCCCATCAATCAGCCCCAGCGACAGCACCTGTTCATTACCCAGGACAGCCAAAACGTCGTTAAGTTGATCTGGGGCTCGCACCAGGTCAATGTGCACTCCATGAACAGGCAAGCCTTTCAGAACCTGGATATTCTCTTTCAGATGTTCGAAATAGCTAGCCAACAACACATTGACACCCGCTTCCGCCAAGGTTTCATAGACTTTCTTGAATGCTTCCTGCCATGCGACAGGCAGATCCAGGCCCAGAATAGGCTCGTCTATCTGCACCCATTCAACGCCCAGCCCCTTAAGCTGTTGCAGCACTTGTTTGTAAACAGGCAATAACTGATCCAGCAAGGCCAGCTTGGCGACATCGCCCGCGCCTTGAGCAAACGCATCACCCTTACCCAGCCATAGCCAAGTCAAAGGCCCCGGTATCACAGGCTTTACACGATGCCCCAAAGCCTGGGCTTCACGAACCTGATCGAACAGATAGCTGCGGGCAATTCGAAAAGACTGTTCGGGCACCAGTTCAGGCACGATGTAGTGGTAATTGGTATCGAACCATTTGGTCATTTCACATGCAGCGGCTGGCGTTCCTTTCGGTGCGCGGCCACGCCCCATCCTGAACAGTGTATCCAGGCCAACGGCTTCTTTATCCGATTGGGCAAAACGGGCTGGCACCGCCCCCAGCAAGGTAGTCCACTCCAAAATATGGTCATACCAGGCGAAATCGCCGACCGGCACAAAAGCCAAGCCCGATTTTGCCTGCACATTCCAATGCCTGGCACGTAGCTCCCGCCCAGTATTCTCCAATTCTTCCGCCGATGAGGATCCCGCCCAATAAGCCTCAAGCGCACGCTTCAATTCACGCTGGACGCCAATGCGGGGGAAACCTAAATTATGAGTAATTGTCATGATGATTCTTTATTGAATGAAATATATTTGCTTAACGGAGCCATTGTGCCTATACAATTGATTGAATCAAAATCAAATACACCATACTTAGAATGAATTAAATTCATGCTAAATCGGAAACTTGAAAATTATGCTCGAAATACGCCATATGGAAACCCTGTGCGCCATACGCGAGGCAGGCAGTCTTCAGGAAGCGGCAGACCGCCTTCATGTCACGCAATCAGCCCTATCCCATCAGTTACGCGATCTGGAAGTCCGGCTTAAAACCCCCTTGCTGAATCGCCGAACGCGCCCTGCCCGACTGACGACTGCCGCCTTGCGCATTCTTGCGTTGGCCGACGAAGTACTGCCGCGGCTGAAAGCCACCGAGCGGGAACTACAACGGCTGGCCGCCGGGCGGACGGGCCGGCTTCATTTGGCGATAGATTGCCATTCCTGTTTTCAATGGCTGATGCCGGCACTGGATGCTTTCCGGCAGGACTGGCCTGATGTGGAACTGGATCTGTCGGCAGCATTCTCATTCGCCCCCCTACCCGCTTTGGTCCGGGGGGATCTTGATGTAGTAATCACGTCAGACCCGCAAGAGATCGAAGCGGTTGAGTACGTGCCGCTGTTTCGCTACGAATTAGTACTGGCGGTGGCGGCGGCCAATCCTTTGGCCCAATATAAATATATCGAGCCCGCGCAGTTGGCGGATCAGGTTTTGATTACGTATCCGGTGGACCGCCAGCGTTTGGATGTATTTACGGTATTTCTGGATCCTGCCGATGTGGAACCAGCAGCCATCCGCAAGGCGGAACTGACGCCAATCATTGCGCAATTGGTGGCCAGTCAGCGTGGCGTGGCGGCCTTGCCTAGCTGGGCATTGACGGAATATTTGAATCAGAGCTGGCTGCGTGTGTGTCGTTTAGGGGCGCAAGGTGTGTGGCGTACTTTGTATGCGGGGGTGCGTACAGAGGATTTGGAGGCGGATTATTTGCAGGCTTTTTTGACGCAGGCAAGGGATACGTGTTTCAAGACGCTGACAGGAATCAAAGCAGTACGTTGATGGCGGTTGCTGCTGTCTTGGGTGTAGCGTTGTTGTTTTCTCTCAAGAAACTAAACATAAGCCATTGATTTTTTTGATGGTTTTTTTAGGTAGCCGGCGCCGCTTGAGGCACGAGGGTGAGCCCGAGCTGCGCAGCGCGTTTTTGTAAGTGATAGACCAGACGCTCTCGATAGCGCTC
>DATJCP010000194.1:0-5887 GCA_035514715.1 Candidimonas sp. | reverse complement strand
GATACGCAACGGTCACATCGTTCAGGCTTAAAACGGAATCCATATTCTTTACGCTCCCAGATAGGCTTCGATAACAGCTGGGTCAGACTTCACCGTGGCGGCATCGCCCTGTGTCAGGATGGTGCCTTCGTTCATCACGATGATGTGGTCGGATAGCTGATAAATTGACGTCAGGTCGTGGGACACCAGAATTACCGCGCAGTTATGTTGCGACGGAATTTCGCGAATAATGCCGATCAGCATCTGGGCCAGTTCTGGGTTGACGCCTGCAAAAGGTTCATCCAGCAAAATGACCTTGGGCTTAGCGACCATGATGCGTGCCAGTTCGACCAGCTTTTGTTGCCCGCCTGATAGCTCTTCAGCGTAGTTATGCCGAAGGCGTAACAGTTCAACTTTCTTTAGCCAAAATTCAGACAATGCGTAGCGTTCATCGTTGCTGGCCACGCTTGCTACCTGAGCGACATCCAGATTTTCCAGCAGAGTCAGCTGCTGGAAAACGCGTGGCACCTGAAATGTGCGGCCCACGCCCATGCCTGCAACCTTGTGTATGGGGTGACCAACCAGGCTTATTCCATCAAGCGTGATCTCGCCTTCGTCAGGGATGTAAATACCATTAATGCAATTAAGCATTGTGGTCTTGCCCGAGCCGTTCATGCCTATCACGCCCAGGATAGACTGGTCAGGCAAGCTGATGTCCACCCCTTTTAGCGCTTTCAGGCCGCCGAAGGATTTCTTTAAGTTCTTTACCGTTAACATGAAGCTACCCTTAGCGCAGTTGGCGTCGGCCCAGCAGGCCGGACGGACGGATGAAAATCATTGCAATCATCAACGAGAAGCCAAGTATCGTTGCGATAGAGGGGTTGAAATACACCACGGCAACCTGTTCGGTTATCCCGTACAGCAGGGCGCCAATCAGCGCGCCAATGGGGTGGCCTAGGCCGCCCAGCACAATGACCACGAATCCAATCAGGGTGTAATCGTTGCCCATGAAGGGGCTGAAAGCCGGGAACACCATGGAAACGATTACCCCGGTAGCGGCGGCAAGGCCGATACCAAGGCCAAATGCCACGCCGGACAAGCGCTCGGCATTGATGCCGACAATATTGACTGCATCTTTGTTCATGATAATGGCGCGCAGCGCCTTGCCGACTTGTGTGCGATAAAGAAAGTACGCGAGCACACCCACCAGAAGTACTGAAATAAGCAGCGCAACCAACCGTATCGTAGGCAGGATAATGTTGCCAAAACTGAAGAAAACGGGCTCGATGGCAAAGTCGAGGGTGCGCGCGTCGGCTTCGAAAACCAGCAGCAAGGTTGCGCTAAGGGCGATGGATACGCCAAACATAAGCAATAGAGAACTGGTTTCCGGATCGTCTGATTTGCTCATGCGCGGCACAAGCAAAAAGTACAAAACGTAGCCAACCCCAAAAAAGATAACAAAACTTATGGGCAAGGCGACGAACGGATTGATGCCAAAGTATTGCAGCAACACCCAGGCGAAATATGCGCCCAGCACAAGAAACTCGCCATGCGCGAAATTAACGACACGAAGCACGCCGTAAATAATATTGAGCCCAACGCCGATGAGGCCATAAATGGCGCCCAGTATCAGGCCGTTAAGCAGCCCTTGGAATACTAAAGAAGACATTCCCTTACCCCTTTAAGCAATGTAACGGCGCAAACCGGGCTTGCGCTTTAGTAAGCTACCCACCACACCGCGGGGCAAGAACAGCATCAGAAAAATGATGACCAGGCCGAGCAGCAGCAGGTTGATAAGAGGAAAGCTTTCCCAGATGACATGGTCGATACCCACCAGGGCGATAGCGCCGATTACCGGGCCGATGATGGTTCCAAACCCGCCAGCCATGCCGTAGATGATACTTTTCGCCGTGACCAGCACATGGAAGGAATATTCGGGATCCACCACATTGGTGTACCAGGCTTCGACCCCGCCAACCAGCGCGGGAATGATGGCTGCCAGTATCCAGGCCTTCAAGCGCACTCGGGGCACATTAATACCTACGCAAGCGGCCGCGCCCTCGTCATTTTTAATGGCGCGTAGTTGTCGACCCAGGCGGGACGTGGACAGCCACAAGACAATGCCCAGCGCCAGCGCCATCACAGCCAGCATGGCGTAATAGCTATGGGTCGGGTTGTTGGCGCTGGCCAGGATCAAGCCCATGCTTCCACCCGTATATTCTTCAGGTAAGTTCGAAATAAGCAGCCTGACAATGGTCGCCAGCCCCAGGCTGACAATCCCGAAATACACGCCTTTCAAGCGTAGTGTGGGTGTCATCAGCAACGCCACAAGCGCGCCGGCCAGGCCCGCTGCCACTAGCGATGGAATAATTGGCAAGCCAAGGATTTTGTAGCAGATGCCGGTTGCGTAGGCGCCGATGCCGTAGAAAACTACGTATCCAAAGGGCAGATACCCGGTGAAGCCCACACAGATGTTCATGCCGGTTGCCATGGCCACCCAGAGCATCAGGTAGAAGGCAAACGACGCGTTCGCGGCAAACAGGGGTACGGCAGCCAAAACGGCGACAAGGGCTGCAAACATGCCGAATGCAATCAGGTACTTGAGTTTTTCAATGTTTTTATCTTGTAGATGCTGACTGCCTAATGCAGCACCGAGTCCGGGATTACCCATGAACTTGTCTCTCTAGATATCGTAATTATCAGGTTTGTGAGAGGGGATTATGACTGGCGCAACCCATAACTTCAAGTTAATGATTATTGATATAAACCCTAATGAGTCGAGGGTTATGTATGATCTGGTTTGCCTTTTTTCTGGTACAGGCCCTTTGCAATGTGAATGAACCGTTTTGCGACTTCGGGCAGTGGTCTGTTCAGTGAATGGACTGCATGCAAGCGTATCGAAATGGGTTCTTGCAAGGGCACTACCTTGACGTTGGGCCAGTTGTTATTGGCAGCAGAGAATTCGTCGACGATGGCGTAGCCCATTCCTTTGTTCACCATGGCGCAAGCCAGCTCAGACCAAGGCACGTCGGCAATGATGTTGGGGGTGATGCCGGCGCGGGCAAATGCGCTGGATGCCATCATTCCAAAATGCAGACGTTCGCCCACCACTATTTGCGGGTGCGCGGCAAGGTCGGCCAAGGACAATATCTCGAATTTGGCCAGCGGCCCGTCTCGGGCAACAACCGCAACCATATGTCCGGTACTTATCGTCATGCTGGACAGGTAGGGGTGTTCGGCGGGAATGGCCAGTAGGGCTACATCGACTTCGCCGCTAAGCAGTTCGTGGACGATTTCCTGGATCATGGACGTATGGAAACGGAGAAACGTGTCGGGGTGCGCCAACTTGAATGCCGCCAAAGCCTCGGGCATGACGTGTTTCCCCAGGCTGGGGTTGGAGGCCACCTTTAAAACGCCTCCGTGTGCGTCTGCAATGGCCAGCGTCATGTCATTGACGCGTTGCAGGGCTTTCTGGGCGCGCTCGATTTCCGGCAGCAGATCGTTGAGTTCTTTTGTGGGTCTTAAGCGGCCACGAATGCGTTCAAAAAAATGGATGCCAGCCTGGGCTTCGGTCTGAGAGAGCATGCGGCTGATGGCGGGCTGGGTGACGTCAAGCTGTTTGGCTGCGGCGCTGATTGAGCCGGCCGTCACGATTGCCCAAAGCATTTCAACCTGTCTGAAATTTAATTTTTTCATGCTGTCTATTCTATAATTTTTTGGTATGGCCTATTGCAAGGTTTAATGCCATCAGCTAAATTAGGCCGTAAATCAAAACATGACCGGTTAATAAAACCTATACAGGAGACTACCAATGTTAAATAGCGTTTTGAAGAAAAAACTACGATTGACGCTCTCAGCCATGGCGCTGGGCAGCGTTTTTTTTGCCGCCGGTGTGCAAGCCGAAAACGGCCCGCCCATACGCGTAGGCATGACCGTATCATCAACCGGCAGCTTTGCCCTGGCTTCGCAGTCGGGTGTGCGTGGTGTTGAATTGTGGGTCAACGATGTGAATGGCCGCGGCGGCATCGAGGTTGACGGTAAAAAGCGTCTGGTTGAACTGGTAAAGCGCGACGACCGCAGCGACAAGCAAATGGTTACCCGCGTTTACGAGGGCCTGATCAACGACGATAAGGTTGACTTGGTGCTTGCGCCATTCGGCTCCACGCTTACCGCAGCGGCTGCCACCGTTACTGAACGTTTGGGCAAGTTCATGATGATCTGGTCTGCCGCCAGCGACCAGCTTTACGATCAGGGCTTCAAATACATCGTGTCGGGCACGCAAATGCCCGTGTCCAATATGCTTAACGCATCCATGGCGTTCTCGAAGCAGTTGGGCATCAAAAAAGTGGCCATTGTTTATTCCGACGAGCCTTTCCCTACCGGACTGGCTCAGGGCGGGCGTGAACGTGCCAAGCAAAACGGCATTGAAGTCGTGATGTTCGAGCGCTATCCAAAAGGCCAGAAAGACTTCAGCACACTGCTGCAAAAAGCCCGGGCGTCAGGCGCCGAAGCGTTTGTGCCGACTTCATATGAAGGCGATCTGATCAGCATTGTGCGCCAAATGAAGCAGTTGAATATCAACTTCCCATATACGTTTATGGTGTATGCATCGACGCCCCAGTTCCAGGCTATCGGTAGCGATTCGAACTTCATCTATAGCCACACTAATTACGACCCGTCCATCAACTGGAAAGTGAATGCGGGGCTAGACCGCGAGCAGTTTGCCAAGGCTTACGACAAAGCGTTCCCGAAAGCCGAATTTGCTCCCGATTTTCAAACAGCGTTGGCATACGGCGCGGGTGTCATCACCGAAGAAGCCATTAAAAAGGCAAACTCGGTTGACGCGGCAAAGCTAAAGCAGGCGGCCCTGGATCTTTCAGATAAGCTGACCGTGATGGCTGGCCCATACGCCATAAATGAACACGGTATGCAACTGAAAATGCCTTTCCCTATCGTGCAACTACAGCCGGGTAAAGGCATGGTTACGGTGTTCCCCGATGACGTGGCCGTTGCCAAACCAGTCTACCCAATACCTGACTGGACCAAGCGCTAAACGCTGGCAGGGTAGTCGCGTTACGTAATAACCACCCTGAGTTTCGGGTGGTTATTTTGCAGTTGGGTCTTTAACTCTGGAATGTACATGGAACACTTGCTGTTTTTACCTATCGAAGAACTCGCTCAAAAGCTGTCCAGCCAAGAGATAAGTTCGCACGCATTGACATGCGCTTATCTTGAGCGAATCAAACGCCTGAATCCAGCGCTAAATGCTTACGTCGAAGTCTATGAAGACGCCGCGTTGGCGCAGGCGCTAAGCTCCGATCAGCGGCGGGCTAATGGCTATACCCTGGGCTTGCTGGATGGTATTCCGATAGCGATAAAAGATTTGTGCGAAATCGCCGGCCGGAAAATGTCGGTTGGTTCGAAGCCATGGGTAGATCAGCAAAGCACACAAACCGCTACCGCGGTGCATAGGCTGATTGCCGCTGGTGCTGTTATCTTGGGTAAAACCCAAATGGTGGAATTCGCTTTTGGCGGCTGGGGTACCAATCCGCTAATGGGCACCCCTAAAAATCCGTGGGATATGGTGACTCACCGTATCCCAGGAGGTTCGTCCAGCGGGTCGGGCGTGGCCGTGGCTGCCGGCCTGGCCGCGGCTGCAGTAGGCTCTGATACTGGCGGCTCGGTTCGCATTCCTGCCGCGTTAAACGGCATAACCGCACTGAAGACCACTGCGGGGCTGATTAGCCTGCATGGTTGCGCCAAGTTATCGCAAACTTTGGATTCGTTGGGGCCCATGACCCGGTCTGTTTGGGATTCTGCATTACTGACACAGGTAATGGCTGGCTACGACGAGGCTGATACCTGCACACATAGCGCGCCACGTACAAAAATCGATTTACATGCCAGG
>DATJCP010000193.1:0-2204 GCA_035514715.1 Candidimonas sp. | reverse complement strand
CCAAAATGCTGCGTAATGTCGAGCAGCGTGAAGGCTTGAAAGCCAGCTTGCTGCCGGCCCTGGAAGTCTGGTCCATGGTGCAGTCCGTACCCGAACCCGGCCTGGCTATCTTAAGTTGCGGCAAGCGCGATATATCTTACGATTTATCTATGCCTGTAGTGGCGAACTATGCATCTAAAGGCAGCATGCGGAAACAGGCGGCGCCCGCCGGCTGGACCATTTCCGCCTTGAATGACCAGCATGCCTATTTGCGGTTTCCACAAGACGCGGTAGCGCCCAAGGTGGGTGATCGGGTAATTCTGGGTATATCGCATCCTTGCACGACGTTTGATAAATGGACATGGCTGCCTGTTGTTTCTGAAACAGGTGTCGTGGTTTCAGCGATAAGTACCCGCTTCTAGGATGGTTGATGGCTATTAACGCTACGTCTGCCGGTTTGCTGCGTCAGTTGCAGGATTCGCTTGAGCTGGTCCCCAAAGCCCAGAGACGGGTATTGCAGGTCATGCTCAATGATCCTGCGGCGATTGTAAACAGCACGATAGAGCAAATAGCCAGAACGGCCGATGTTTCCATGCCGTCGGTGATCCGAGCCTGCCGCAGCTTCGGCTACGATGGATTTCGCGATTTCATGCTGGCGCTGGCACAGGATCTGGCCGTATCCAACCATCAGTTGCATCGCAGCGTGTCATTCGAAGATGGGGCGTCCGAGGTGGCTGGAAAAATCGTCGAAAGCGCGATTTCGTCGCTGGCCGCGCTCGAGCGCCAACTGGATATCGGGCTGCTCGATACCGTTGCGCGGAAAATCGCCCATGCATCGCGGGTGGACTCGTACTCGGTGGGGGCTACTTCGGCCTTCATGTCTCAGGAACTGCAAGCGCGTCTGTTCCGTCTGGGTATCAACGCCAATGCGTTTTCCGACCCGCATCAGCAACTGATTTCAGCTAGCTCCCTGGATGAAAAAGGCATTGCTTTCGTTATTTCCCATGTGGGCAGCATGCCTTTCGCACTAGAGGCTGCCCAGTTGGCCAGAAGCCGTGGAGCAACTGTGATCGCCCTGACACAGCCGGGCACGCCGCTGGCCGAACGGGCACATCTGACGATAGCGGTGTCGGTGCCGCAGGACGCGATCATGCGGGTCAGCACAGAGGCCTATATCGCTCACTTGTTGGTAATAGAAATACTGGTGGTAAGGGTTGCCCAGAACCTGGGACCCGATACGATCAAGAAGCTCAAGTCGATTAAAAAAGTGCTTGAACAGCATGGCGTGGACAACATTTTGCACACAGATATATTTAAGTAGCAGCATCAAAGGCGTTTGAGATTGAATCAATGAAGCACGCAATCACAGTATTGAAAAATGGCAAAGTATGCGACGGCTCCTTGGCTGATGCCGTATTGGCTGATGTATGGGTCCAGGGCGACAAGATACTGGCAGTGCAGCCGCCGGGCGTAACGCCAAAGTCGCTGGCGGGTTCGGATTACACCGTTCATGATTGCGCAGGGCTGGTCATCGCTCCCGGTTTCATCGATGTGCATACCCATGATGACGCCGTGGTGCTGGACCACCCCGATATGCTGCCCAAACTATCCCAAGGCATCACGACCGTGATTGCCGGGAATTGCGGTATTTCCTTGGTCCCCATGGTAACTGGCCAGCCTCAGGCGCCTCTGTCGCTGTTGGGAAATAAGCAGTTCCGTTTCGATTCCCTGCGGGCCTATCGCGCGGCGATCGATGAAGCGCAGCCAGGCGTGAACGTGGCTGTGCTTATCGGGCACACAACCTTGCGCATGCTGGTGATGCCGGATCTTGAATCGCCAGCGTCGCAAGATGAAATCACCGAGATGAGCCGCTTGCTGGAAGATGCCATGCAAGCAGGCGCGCTGGGTATGTCGTCGGGGGTTTTCTATCGTCAGGCATACGCCGCCGATCAGCAGGAATTGACGGCTCTGGTGAAGGTTGTGGCCGAATACGGCGGTGTGTATTCAACCCATATCAGGGACGAGTTGCGGGGCATACTTGACGCTATCGAAGAGGCCGCGTTGACTGCCAGGCAGGCGGGAACGCCGCTGGTGCTGTCCCACCACAAATGCGCCGGCCCGGAAAACTGGGGCCGCACGACGGAAACCTTGCCGCTTATCGAAAAGCTTGCCCGGGAACAGCCCATCAGTATGGACGTATATCCCTATGTTGCGGGTTCCACTGT
>DATJCP010000192.1:0-2058 GCA_035514715.1 Candidimonas sp. | reverse complement strand
CAAAGGCGCGAATCGCGCTTTTCGGGGTCGCGTTCGTCTTTTACGAACTTGGGGTCGAACCAGCGGCCAGGGTAAAAGCCGGCAGCGGCTACGAAGCTGGCGTGGACTTCCCAGTAGTCGCGCGATACGAACTTGCGTATGCGTTCTTCACGTTCCGCCACGATGGCCAGCGTTGGGGTCTGCACACGCCCGACCGGGGTTTTGAAGAAACCGCCGTCTTTGCTGTTGAAGGCCGTCATGGCCCGGGTACCGTTGATGCCTACCAGCCAGTCCGCTTCGGCGCGTGAACGTGCCGCCGCTTCCAGCGGTTTCATCGTGTCATCGTCGCGCAGATTATCAAACGCTTCGCGAATGGCGGCTTGCGTCATTGACCGCAGCCAAAGTCGGGTGACGGGCTTTTTTACGCCTGAAAATTGCACGATGTAGCGGAAAATGAGTTCGCCTTCACGGCCCGCGTCGCAGGCATTGATGACGGCGTCGACATCTTTGCGCTTAAGCAGCTTGACCAATAGCTTCAGGCGCTCGGCCGAGCGCTTGTCGGTGGGGCCAAGCTCAAACTGCGGTGGAATCACCGGCAGATGCGCAAAGCTCCATTTTCCCCGCACGGGATCGTTGGGCGCGACTAGGCTGAGCAAGTGCCCAATGCTGGAAGCAAGTACGTACTTCTCGCTTTCAAAGTAATCGCCTTCCCGGGTGAATCCTCCTAGGGCGCGGGAAATATCTAAAGCTACCGAGGGCTTCTCGGCAATAATGAGCGTTTTATTCATGAGTTTCCAGTAACTGCATTTCAGCAGCAGTATCGCGGATCATACGAGGGGAGAATCGCACTATGCAAGTCGAGGGTCACAAAAAAGATCCCTTGCCTGCGGGCAGTTGGACAGATTTCTTGCAGAAAACCGGGCTTTCACTAGCCTGTTTGCTGCTAGCTAGCGCCGGTATATGCTGGATTGCCGCCAATTGGGCGCAGGCCAGCGCGTTTCAAAAACTGGCCGGTGCACAGGCTGTATTGGTCGTCCTCGTTTTAATCACGTGGCGGCTAGTGTACGTGTCTGGCGCTGACAAGGGCCAGAAATTTTCGTTATCGGCCAATCTGACGGGGCTGGCTGCTGTGGCGACAGGCGCCTTGCTGGCGCTTGTGGGCCAGATATACCAGACTGGCGCCGACCCCTGGGAGCTATTCTTTTTGTGGGCTGTGTTGCTGATCCCATGGCTGTTGGCCATGCAGACGGTCTTCCTGGCCCTGCTTGGCGTTGTGCTTCTGAATACCGCAGGGGCGTTGTACCTGGATATTTACGAAGTCGGCGCATGGCTGGGCTTGTCGCCGTGGCTTGTGGCAAGCCTGTTGCTGGCCCTGATGAATTTTGCACTGTTGGTTTTGTGGGAATATGGTATTGCCTGGTTGGACGATCGCTGGCGTATAGGGCCCCGCGTCTTGGGGGCTGGCGCCCTGGGCTGGTTGGTGGCTGCAACTGTAGCCGGGTTTGATACCGATATAGGTGTCCTGACTATCGCGGTTCCCGGTTTGTTGGTCACGGCGCTGGTGTATTGGGTATATATCAGCAAGCGCCCCGATCTTGCCATGGTTTGTCTGGCGGTGTTGGGGGCATTTTGTCTGGTGGCGATTTCCTTGATCGCCTTGATGCCATCGGAAGAGGGTTTGCTGCTGGCGATTGTTGTGTTGATCGTATCGGCCGGATTGGCATTGCGCCATCTGGGGGCCTTGATGCGATCTATGCAGAAAATACCGGCCAAAGCATCGCAGTCGGATCAAGCATCGTCGCAGGATCACGCCGTAGCCAGTGCGCCCCAGGAGCCGTGGTATTTAAGCCTGTTCCGTTTGGCCGTCATGGGGATTATGGCGTGCCTGGTAATCGCATTTCTTTTCATGGTGCTGGATTTGCGTTTCGAGCAGGCCTGGCAGCTGGGGGCGGTTATTGGCGCGGGCGGCTTGCTGATTTTCCGTGTAAGCCAGGGCGATATCCCGCGTGAGCTGGGAACGACGCTGATGGCAGCCGGTTTGTTGATGACCGGGATAGGGCTATTTATTATGGATGGCAT
>DATJCP010000191.1:0-2774 GCA_035514715.1 Candidimonas sp. | reverse complement strand
TTTCGCGCCTATGCCGGATCTGGGGCTGATTATTGTCGATGAAGAGCACGACACCTCGTATAAGCAGCAAGATGGCTTGCGCTATTCGGCCCGCGATCTTGCTGTGTGGCGCGGACGCGATCGCAACGTGCCGGTTGTCCTTGGTTCGGCAACGCCTTCGCTGGAAAGCTGGAGCCATGCCGAACGCGGGCATTATCTGCGATTTACATTGGCTCGGCGCGCGCGCGAAGTCGAGTTGCCCAAGGTGCGCCTGGTCGATACCCGGCGTCTGGCCATGCAGGAAGGGTTTTCTCCGCATCTTGTGACTGCGCTTGGCGAACGCCTTGAGCGCGGTGAGCAGTCGCTTATTTTTCTTAACCGCCGCGGTTATGCACCGGTACTGAATTGTGCTTCCTGCGGCTGGGTCAGCAATTGTCCCCGCTGTACAGCCTATACCGTGTTGCATCGGGCCGGGGCGCGGCGCAACCATTTACAGTGCCACCATTGCGGTTATCAGGCGCGAGTCCCGCGTGCCTGTCCTGATTGCGGCGATCAAGACCTCAAGCCCATGGGGCGCGGTACACAAAGGGTGGAAGAGCACTTGGCTACGCTTTTTCCTACGGCCCGTGTTGCACGCATTGACGCTGACAGCACACGCCTGAAAGGTAGTGCCGCCGCTTTGTTCGCCAAAGTGCACGCCGGCGAGGTCGATATCCTGGTGGGGACGCAAATGGTTGCCAAGGGGCACGATTTTGCAAACCTGGGCCTGGTCGGTGTACTGAACGCAGACGCCATGCTGTTCGCGCAAGACTTCCGGGCGCCGGAACGGCTTTTTGCGCAGTTGATGCAAGTGGCGGGCAGGGCAGGACGCCATGTGAAGGGCGGTGAGGTCATCGTCCAGACCGATTACCCTGAACAAGCGGTGTATCAGGCGTTGTTGAAGCACGATTATCTTGGGTTTGCCCAGTATGGCTTATCCGAACGCAAAGCCGTGGGCCTACCTCCTTATGCTTATCAGGCGCTATTAACGGCAGAGGCCCGAGAATTGGCGACGGCTGTGGATTTCCTGGCGCAGGCCCGGGCTTGGCCGCAGGACTATCCCGACATTTTTACGACTGCTTCGTCCATTACCTTGTACGACCCGGTGCCGCTGCGGGTGGTGCGCGTTGCCAACGTCGAGCGTGCGCAGTTGCTGGTGGAAAGCGCCAATCGGCCTGCCTTGCAGGGTTTCCTGGCGGCATGGTCTTATGCTTTGGGGGATCTCGCGCGGCAGTTTCGCGTGCGCTATAACCTTGAAGTCGATCCCTTGGAAATATAAAAGGTCAGCCGTGAACTCGCCCCTAGGTCATACCGTAGCCACTGATATGAACGCCATGCAGCGTCAGGCCGTGCTGTACCTTGACGGCCCCTGTCTTGTGTTGGCGGGAGCAGGTAGCGGGAAAACACGGGTGATCACGCAAAAGATCGCTTATCTGCTGCGTGAATGCGGCTACCAGGCACGGCAAGTCGTGGCGCTTACCTTTACTAATAAGGCGGCGCGCGAAATGAACGAGCGGGTCAAGCTGCTGGTCGACGCCAAGCTGGCCAAGGGCCTGACTGTCAGTACCTTCCATTCGCTGGGTTTACGTTTTTTACGTGAAGAGGCGATGCATGCAGGGTTGAAACCGCAGTTTTCTATCCTTGATTCCAATGATGCCCTGTCGATTGTCCAAGAACTTTTGGCCACGACCGACAAAGCGCGTCTGCGCGCGGTGCAGCAGAATATTTCGTTGTGGAAGAATGCCTTGATGGACCCCGATGCGGCGGAACGCAGCGCTTCCAGCGCTAGCGAGGCCGAAGCGGCAAAGGTGTATCGCAGCTATACGGCAACGTTGGCGGCCTACCAGGCTGTTGATTTTGACGATCTGATCCGGATTCCGGCATTGCTGCTGGAGCATAACGCCGAGGTGCGCCAGCGCTGGCAGGCGCGCGTGCATTATCTGTTGGTCGACGAGTACCAGGACACTAATGTGTGCCAGTACCGCTTGGTGCAATGGCTGACTGGTCAGCGGGCCATGCTGACCGCGGTGGGCGACGATGACCAGGCCATTTACGCTTGGCGCGGCGCGACCGTAGAAAACCTGGCCAAGCTGACGACCGACTATCCCTCGTTGAAAATTATCAAGCTGGAACAGAATTATCGTTCGGTGCAGCGCATTCTATCGGCGGCCAACCAGGTCATCAGCAAGAATCCGAATCTGTTCGGCAAGAAGCTGTGGTCCGACTTGGGTATTGGGGAGCCTATACAGGTTACACCCATGGACAGCGAAGAGGCAGAAGCTGAATCCATTGCCGTGCGCCTGTCGGCGGCGCGCTTTGAACGGCAGGCCGAATGGCGTGATTTTGCGGTGCTGTACCGTAGCAACCAGCAGGCTCGCATCCTCGAGCAAGCCCTGCGCAACCTTAGGATTCCCTACACGATATCCGGAGGCCAAAGCTTTTTCGAAAAGCCTGAAATTCGTGACATTCTGGCTTACCTGCGGCTGGTGGCTAATGATAGCGACGATCCGGCATTCATCAGGGCTGTTACCACCCCACGCCGTGGCATTGGCCAGGCTACGTTGCAAACGCTGGGTCAGTTCGCGGCCGAACGGCAGTTGTCACTGTTCGAGGCAATTTTTGAAATCGGCGCTACAGAACGGCTGGCGACCAAGCAATTGGAGCCCCTGCAGGTTTTCGGAAGCTTTATCCAGCGCATCCAGATGCGATCGGGCCGCAAGGACGGAGCGGTTAGGGTAATGCCGGGCAATGGCAAC
>DATJCP010000190.1:0-2417 GCA_035514715.1 Candidimonas sp. | reverse complement strand
CCGTCGTCGCCGCCGTATTGGCTAAGGCTGACAAACAGGAAATAAAACATTTGGGCAAAGGCCAGCGTAATCATGATGAATGAAATGCCGCTGGTGCGCAGCGCTATGCTGCCGGTAACCAGGCCTACGATGCCGCATGCGACAAGCGTGACCAACAATTGGAGCCAGCCATTGGTAATGCCGTGAAAGCCCATGATGGCTGCCGCGTAGACGCCCAAGCCTAAAAACAAGGCGTGCCCGAAACTGACCAGCCCGCCGTAGCCCAATATCAGGTTCAGCGATGTGGCGGCAATGGCGAATATCAGAATGCGCGTAATCAAGGTGATGATGAAGGGGTCGGCTACGCTGCGCGCATACAGCGGAACCAAGGCTAGCAGCACCAGTAATACCGTGCTTAGCAATGCGCTGCTGGACCACTTGGGTCGCGTAAGGGGGGGCAAGCTCATGGGGTGTCGCTTCTAAAACAGTTTCGGTCGGAAAGCGGGTAGGCGTGACGAGGCATGTAATCAGGTGTTATGTACAGGAAACAAGCCTTTGGGCTTGATGGCCAGAACGAACGCCATCAGCAGATAGATCATCATGGACGCCAGTGCAGGGCCGGCAACGTCGGCGCTGCTGCGTTCCAGGAAGGTGCGCAGCAAGGTGGGCAGCAGGGTGCGGCCCAACGTGTCGACCACGCCCACGATAAGCGCGGCATAAAAGGCGCCGCGAATTGAACCGATGCCGCCTATGACAATGACCACCATGGTCAGGATAAGAATGGGCTCGCCCATGCCGGCCTGTACTGACATGATGGGCCCAGCCAGCAAGCCGGCCAGCCCAGCCAGTACGGCGCCCAGAGCAAACAGCAGGGAATTGAGCAGTACGATGTTCACGCCCAGCACGCCTACCATGGTTCGGTTGGTGGCCCCTGCGCGTATCAGCATCCCTATGCGGGTACGATGGATAAGCAGATAGCAGCCGACGGCGACCAGCAGGCCGGTGGCAATGATGACAAAACGGTAGGCAGGGTAGCGAATGCCGAAAAGATTAATGGCGCCGGTCAGGAATTCGGGTACTTCCATGTAGAAGGGCGAAGGCCCCCATATCATTCTGGCCAGTTCATTGAAAAACAGGATCAGGCCGAAGGTGGCCAGGACCTGGTCTAGGTGGTCGCGCTGATACAGCTTTTTAAGGGCTATCCATTCAACGGCAAGGCCAAGCGCCAGCATGGCGGGAACCAGCAGCACCGCGGTCAACAAGAATGAGCCGGTATAGCCGTAGATCGAGGCCGCAAAAAATGCGCCCATCATGTACATCGAGCCATGAGCCAGGTTGACGAAGTTCATGATGCCGAAAACCAGCGTCAGGCCGGCGGCCATGAGAAACAGTAGAACGCCCAACTGAAGGCCGTTAAGGGATTGAATTACAAATAATGCCGGGCTCAATGAGGCCTCCAGGGCTAGCGTCACGGCCAGCGGCAAAGCTGGCCGTGATTATGGGTTTACTTCATTGGGCATTGCGCCGCAAAGTTGGCGCGAGTCTTGATGGTAACTGGGCTGGTGGCTTTCAGTTCGGCGCCGTTGGGGCCTTCGACCACGTCAACCCGATAGAAGGCGCCATCGGCGATCTGATTGGTGTCGAGCTTGAAGGCGCCGCGTACAGATGCGAAATCTGCCGCCTTCAGGGCGCTACGAAACGCTTCTTTGTTGCTGATATCACCCTTGACTTTACCCAAGGCCGAATCCAGCAGATTGGCTGCATCGTAGGATTGAGCGGCATACATCGATGGTTGGCGCTTGTAGGCTTTTACAAAGGCTTCTACAAACTGTTTGTTCTGCGGGTTGTCGATATTAGGGGCATAAGGCGCACTGGTGATAGCGCCTACGGCCAGCGATTTGAGCGCAGGCAAGGTGGTGCCGTCGATGGTGGATGCCGAGATCAGGGGTACTTTGCCCAGCAACCCAGCCTGGCGGTACTGTTTTACAAAGTTGATGCCCATGCCGCCGGGGTAGAACACATAGACGGCGTCGGGCGACGCGGCTTGCAACTGTGCGATTTCGGCGGAGTAGTCGGGCTGGTTGACCTGGGTATAGACCTCGTCGATGATCTTGCCTGTGTAGTCGCGCTTGAAGCCGGAAACGGCATCGCGGCCTGCCTGATAGTTGGCCGCCATGACGTACATGTTTTTATAGCCTAGGTCAGAGGCCAGCTGGCCGCCGGCTTCGTGCAATTGGTCGTTATCCCACGAGGTAGAAAAAAAGTAGGGCGAGCAGGATTTGCCAGCGATGGGGGCGGGCCCGGCATTGGAGCCGATGAAGAACACTTCGGCGTCGGTAATGGGCTTGTGGATGGCCATCATGACATTGGAGAATGTCACGCCGGTAATGATGGAGACCTTCTCGCTTTTCAGCAGTTTGGTGGCGGCCTGTACGCCT
>DATJCP010000189.1:0-5479 GCA_035514715.1 Candidimonas sp. | reverse complement strand
CTAAACCGTCAGCTCAAGAAGAGGCCAAAAACGTGGAGAAGCTCTCGGCGCCAGTCGGCGCCGAGAACAAATACCCCTGGCCGTAGTCGCAACCGGCCCGTATCAACAGGTCGCGCTGCTCAACCGTTTCGACGCCTTCGGCAATCACCGTCAGCCCCAGCCTGTGAGCCATGACGATAATCGCTTCGCACAAGGCCATATCATCGGAATCGGGCTCTAAGTTACGCACGAATGACTGATCGATCTTGATGTAGTCAATGTCGAACTTCTTCAAATAAGACAGCGACGAATAGCCTGTACCGAAGTCATCCAATGCAACTTGTATGCCGACATCCCTGAAAGCAAGCAGCTTGCTGCTGACCTCTGCGTTGGCATCCATCAACAGCCTTTCCGTAATTTCCACCACGACGCTGTCGCCAGACAGGTTCAACTCTTGTAGATGCGCCAGCCATTCATCGTGCCTCAAGCCTTCGGTCATAAACTGCGCAGGCGATACATTGACACTCACCTGGAAATCCGCGGCATAAGAAGCGCGCCAAAGCGCCACCTGCCTGGTCGCTTCGCGGAACACCCAATCGCCTATCCTGACAATGATGCCAGCGTCTTCGGCAAAGGGAATGAAATCGCCCGGGAAAACCAGCCCCAGCTCTGGATGTCGCCAACGAATCAGCGCTTCCGCCTTGCGGATCCGCCCCGTACTGAGTTCGACAATAGGCTGGTAGTGCAGCACGAACTGACTCTGGCCCAGGGCGCCGACCAAGTCTCGCAGCAACTGGCGCCGACTATGGGCATTCTGCTGCATCTTTGGCGTAAAGTAGCAAAACTGGTTGCGCCCCTTGTCTTTGGCTGCATACATGGCCAGATCGGCATTCTTGAGCAATTCCTGTGCATTGGCACCGTCATCGGGATACATCGTAACCCCCATGCTGGTCGATATTGCGGCCACTTCCTCGCCCAGGTAATAAGGCTGCGCCAACACGCGCAAAGTCTGCAGACATATGCGTTCAGCCACCTCGGTGTCGTTGAGCTCTCCGATGATGATGGTGAACTCATCACCACCCAAGCGCGCCACCGTGTCCGTAGCACGCACACAGCCACCCAGGCGCATGGCCACCTGCTTGAGCAATTCATCGCCCATGCCATGACCCAGCGTGTCATTGACATCTTTGAAGAAGTCCAGATCAAGAAACACCAGCGCCATTGGCAGCCCGGACCTGTCAGCGCGGGCAATCGCACGATCCAGGCGATCCTGGAACAACTGGCGATTAGGCAGCCCCGTCAAGTGATCGTAATTGGCCTGGCGCCAGATAAAGGCATCTGACTGCTTTTTCTTGGTGATGTCGGAAAACAAGCCGATACGGCAGCGTACGGAGCCATCCTCGTTATACGACGTATTGATGGTGAGCCGCTCGGCGTACTCTTCGCCATTTTTGCGTCGGTTCCAGATATCGCCCTGCCATTTTCCGCTATTGAGCAGCGAATGCCACATGGCCTGATAAAACGCCGTGTCATGCCGCCCCGAACTCAGAATACTTAGCTTGGCGCCCACGACTTCCTCGGCCGAATAACCGGTAATAGCCGAAAATGCGGGATTCACGTTAACAATGACGCCATTCACATCGGTTACCACCATGGCTTCGCTGCTGTTCTGATAGACCAGCGAAGCCATCCGCACAGAAGCCTCGACTTCCTTGCGAGCGGTAATGTCCATGGCAATGCCCATGGTCACCTGCTCGCCATCGAGTTCCATCTTCGAACCAAAAATTTCAAGGCTGATCAGGGAGCCGTCCTTGCGGCGCCCCCGGCGCTCTTGACGGATATTGGGCGCTTCACCGCTCAAGCGCTGGGATACTTGATCTTTAATCGTTGACCGGTCTTCTTCATCGAAAATTTCATACGCATCCAGGGATGCAAGCATTTCATGGCGCTCGTAGCAGAACATTTCGGCCATCGTCGCGTTAACGAAGCGAAACCGCCCGTCCTGCACGATATACACACCCACCATCGTATTTTCAGCCATACCGCGAAACATGGCCTCGGCTTGCTGCAAGCTTCGCTTGTCTTGTTCGATGTGGGCAACCAGTTGCCCTATGCGTTGAGCCGACTCGTTGAACGCCAGCGCAAGCTGGCCCATTTCGTCCGATGAGCGGTACCCCACCCTTGCGTTGTAATTGCCCGCGGCCAGTTCGCGGCAATGAAACGAAAGTTGCCGCAGGGGCGTAACCATTTGCCTGCGCGTTGCAGCAAAAGCCGCAAACAGCATCAGTGCATCCATCAGCAACAAGAGATACATTTTTGTCAGCGCCTGCTTTTGCACCGTCTGGTTCTCCTGCACGATAGAAGCAATCAGCGCTTCGGTCTTTTCAAGCAGATCTGCCGCATCCCCTGTTATCCACGGCTGCGCAGCTGTACTTGCCGCATAACCAACGGCGACAGGCAACTGCGCCGTTTCAAGCACTTTTTCTATATCGGCGCGATAGCGCCCCCAATGCTGCCTGACAGCATCCAAGGGGGCCAAATGCCGCAGGGCCAACTTTTGAATATCCAGGCCATACACAGTACCGCCCTGAGTCAGCGCCAGCAACGCTATATCGAACTCATTCAGATTACGCTTGATCTCGGCTGCGCCAGGACCTTGATCCATCGACATCTTGACGGTTTCAAAAGCAATCTTCTGACTGAGCATGCGCAACTTGCCCGCTACATTCACCGTAGCGGCTACGCCATTAAAATCTCGCAGCAAACCCTGAACCAAAATAATATTGGCGCCAGCCAACACCAACACAAGCAAGAATATGCCCCCAACCTTCTGAGCTATGCTTAAACGTGGCATGAAACGCCTGCGGGACGAGGTAACAATAAGCTGCGAGGTCTTGGAAGTCATAGAGTCATAGTTATATAGGGCTCGGGCTTATAGCAGCCAAACCAGCGCCGCCCCCGCAGTGAAACAACATGTATCTTGAGCTAAAGACAGGCATATTAACTTGAGTTAGATCAAAAATTACGCCGGAATGGCCACAGCGACTTGCACACTTCAAAAACTTAGTGCATAATCTCGTTTCTTCGTTGGACACACCAGTACGGGGGTATAGCTCAGCTGGGAGAGCGCTTGCATGGCATGCAAGAGGTCAGCGGTTCGATCCCGCTTACCTCCACCAGTTAAAACGAAGAAAGCAGTAAAAGCAGCACACGCGTGTTTTATATGCTACAATGCGCAGCTTGATTTGTCCGGTCCCCTTCGTCTAGAGGCCTAGGACACCACCCTTTCACGGTGGGTACAGGGGTTCGAATCCCCTAGGGGACGCCAGTTTTTTATGGCATAAGTAGTACACCGCTGCGGAGCGGTAGTTCAGTTGGTTAGAATACCGGCCTGTCACGCCGGGGGTCGCGGGTTCGAGTCCCGTCCGCTCCGCCAAAGAATTTAAAGCCTTGTAGCTCTCAGAGTTACAAGGCTTTTGTCTTTTATAGCTAGCGTACAGTACCGATCGCAGGCGCCTTATCAATACAAACCCACCAATGCCAAATGGCCCCATGCTCAAAGCATAGGGCCATTCAGCCAGCCCCTTAGAACCGATAGCCCACGCCCACTGTGGCCACCCAAGGATCGATCGTGGTTTTTCCGATACGCTGGCCATTCAGCTTCACATCGGAAGAAATATCGATGTAGCGCACATCGGCGTTCATAAACCAACGATCGGTCAGCTTGACGTCGACACCCACTTGCGCGGCCAGCCCCCACGAATCGTCCAACGACAGATTCCCCAGGGAGCTCTTGGTGCTGAAGAAGGTGGTGTAGTTCAGGCCGACGCCGACATAAGGCTGGATCTGGGCATCAGGCAGGAAGTGCCATTGCAAGCTAAGCGTAGGCGGCAGGAGTTTGGTGGAACCGATATTGCCCAAGCCCTGGGCACTGATGTCATGCTTGAATGGAAACGCACCCAGCAGCTCTACACCGATATTGCGGGTTGCCATATAAGTAAGGCTAACGCTGGGGCGCGTGCTGCTGCCAACGTCAAGACGGACATTGCCAAGCACATCTCCATTATCGGATTTGGGTTTGATGTGCGTGACACCCGCCTTCAACAACCAGTCGCCTGCTTCATGCGCAGCTGCCGGAGCAGCCGCCAAAACACCGACTGCCAACAAACCACCCAACACGGTATTGCGTAAACCTACCTGCATCATATTCTCCATCTTTCAAAAAGGGTCTTTATCGACGTTCATTGTGAAAGATGTCCACTAGTATAAATTTGATACAAATCAAGCCTCTCTGGCACAGGCCGCCCTGAACAGACCAGCATTTGATATCAGTCAAGTCTTGACGGTATGCTGACCGCATGCAATGCCCTATTCCCGCCCCACTGCTCGCCGCATTCCATAGCGCTCATTACGTCGTGTTCGACCCGCCTACCCGCTTTACGCTGCGCATTGGCCATTACAGCCCGGCGCTGGCCCGCCTGATGTCAAGACACAATGCAGGCACTGTCGCCATTCTTACCGCCTACAACCCCGGGGCGAAACCGGCCAGCGCCCAAGCCAACATCCACGCGCAGCAAACATTGCTGGATGCCATCCACAAGCTTGACCTGTTTCATTGCCATGGTGAAAACGCCGCATCTGACGGAACTGGCCATATTGAGCCCACGGTAGTCGTATTAGGAATACACCGCGATCAGGCACTGGCGCTGGCACAGCAATTCAGACAACTTGCCTTTGTATTTTCTGACGCCAACGCAATACCGGAGCTGATATGGTGTTGAGTCCACCACGCTCAATAAATAAACCGCTCACAGATTGACCGCATGCGACAAAACACCATAGGTAACAATCAAATACAAAATTGATAAGCCAGCCCCGCTGGCAGGCTAAGGTTCGTCTTCCGGAACAATACGTGATCATGAGCCCATAATCCGTCAAATTCATCAAAAACACCTGGTTACAAGCATAAAGCCGGCCTTGCATCGGTGCGACCAGGAGCCCTACCATGAGCAGCCCATAAACTGTCCCTCTAGTGAAACGTCATGCTCATAACTGAAACAATACGCAAACCTGCAAAACAGGAAAGTGAAGCATCGGCTTCGGCTTGGACAGTAAAAAGCATACTTGCGCTTTATGAACTCCCTTTCCTGGATCTGATTTTCAAGGCGCAGTCCGAACATCGCAAGCATCACCAGCGCAACGCTGTGCAACTATCCAGCCTGCTATCGATCAAGACAGGCGGCTGCCCGGAAGACTGCTCCTATTGCCCCCAATCTGCGCGTTACGACACCGAGGTCGAGCAAGAGGCGCTTATGCCCCTGAACGACGTCCTTGACGCCGCCAGGCAAGCCAAAGCAGCCGGCGCCCAGCGTTTCTGTATGGGAGCCGCCTGGCGCTCGCCCACCGCCCGCCAGCTGGACTCCGTCATCGAAATGGTTGCGGCCGTAAAAGCCATGGGACTCGAAACCTGTGTCACGCTGGGCATGCTCAAGCAAGGCCA
>DATJCP010000188.1:0-7580 GCA_035514715.1 Candidimonas sp. | reverse complement strand
CGGGCATACCTGTGCTATATCCATCCAACGTGCAGGAATACCTGGACTACGGCCTGCACGGTTGGGCCATGAGCCGTTATTCGGGTTTGTGGGTCGCCATGAAATGCGTGACTGAAGTGGTCGAATCCACCGCCTCGGTAGACATCGATCCCGATCGCGCCAAAATCATTATTCCTGAAGATTTCATCCTACCGCCCGACGGACTGAACCTGCGCTGGCCCGACCCGGCATTGGTACAGGAAGCCCGTCTGATCGACTACAAATGGTATGCAGCCCTGGCCTACACCCGCGCCAACAAGCTGAATCGCGTCGTCATTGATTCGCCGCGCGCGCGCTTTGGCATCA
The DNA here is from genome assembly GCA_035514715.1 of Candidimonas sp. Lineage (GTDB taxonomy): Bacteria > Pseudomonadota > Gammaproteobacteria > Burkholderiales > Burkholderiaceae_B > Pollutimonas. The sequence continues at coordinate 7,235 of DATJCP010000188.1, read as the reverse complement.
TGACAGCCGGCAAGGCTTACCTGGATACGCGCCAGGCGCTGGCCGACCTAGGGCTGGACGAAAGCACCTGTGCCCGCATAGGCATACGCCTGATCAAAATCGGCTGCGTCTGGCCTTTGAATGCCCAGGACGCACGTGAGTTCGCCACCGGCCTGGAAGAAATTCTGGTCGTCGAGGAAAAACGCCAGATACTGGAATACGCGCTGAAAGAAGAGCTATATAACTGGCGCGACGATGTACGCCCCAGGGTCTATGGCAAATTCGACGAAAAAGACAATGCCGGTGGAGAATGGTCCGTACCGCGCGGCCAGTGGCTATTACCGGCCAGTGCCGAACTCTCCCCAGCACTGATCGCACGCGCCATCGCCAGGCGCCTGGACAAAGCCGACTTGCCTGCCGAAGTACGGGCAAGAATCGCCGCACGCATGGCCATCATCGACGCCAAAGACCGGGACCTGCAGAAACCATCGATCACCACCGAAAGAAAGCCCTGGTTCTGTTCTGGCTGTCCGCACAATACCTCGACCAACGTGCCCGAAGGATCGCGCGCTCTGGCGGGTATAGGATGCCATTACATGAGCATCTGGATGGACAGAAAAACCGAGACATTCAGCCATATGGGCGGTGAAGGCGCGGCATGGATAGGCCAGAAATCCTTCACCACCGAAAAGCATGTGTTCGCCAACCTTGGCGATGGCACTTATTTCCATTCCGGTGTACTGGCAATACGGGCCGCGATTGCGGCAAATGCCAACATTACCTACAAGATTCTTTATAACGACGCCGTCGCCATGACGGGCGGGCAACCTGTCGACGGCATTCTGAAAGTTACCGACGTCATTGCCCAGGTCCACGCCGAAGGCGCCAAGAAAATCGTTATCGTCACCGACGAACCCAAGAAATATCGGGGTGTATCACTGGTGGGTAATCCACCTGTGTACCATCGCGACGAACTGGATCGCGTGCAACGCGAATTGCGTGAAGTCGAAGGCACCACTGTGCTGGTCTATGACCAGACCTGTGCCACCGAAAAACGCCGCCGCCGCAAGCGCGGCGCCTACCCCGACCCTGCGCGCCGGGTATTCATCAACGATACTGTTTGCGAAGGCTGCGGCGATTGCTCCGTCAAATCCAACTGCCTGTCTGTCGAGCCGCTGAATACGCCTTACGGCACCAAGCGCAAGATCAACCAGTCGTCTTGCAATAAAGACTTTTCCTGTGTGAACGGTTTTTGTCCCAGCTTCATCACCGCCGAAGGCGCACAGCTTAAAAAGCCCAAGCCGCAAGCGGTGGATAGCAACGGAGCCAACAATACCAACCTTCCCCAACCTGCTTTGCCAGCCATCAACGGCAGCTACGGCATACTGGTCACCGGCATAGGCGGTACAGGCGTAGTCACCATCGGCGGCCTGCTGGGCATGGCTGCGCACCTGGAAAACAAGGGCGTAACCGTGCTGGACATGGCCGGCCTGGCGCAAAAAGGCGGGGCGGTATTAAGCCATGTACAAATCGCAGCCCAGCCTGACGATATTCACGCAACCCGCATCGCCACCGGCGAAGCGGAACTGATCATCGGCTGCGATGCCATCGTCACGACATCGCCCGATGTGTTGTCCCGCGCGCAAAAAGACATCACTCGCGCAGCCATCAATAGCGCACCGATTCCCACCGCCGCCATCATCCACGACCCCAAGTGGCAATTTCCCGAAACGGCTGCCGCACAAGACCTGACCGAAGCCATAGGCCAAGCCTGCGAATTCCTGAATGCCAATGCCATGGCGATCAAGCTATTGGGCGATGCCATCTACGCAAACCCGCTGCTGCTGGGCTATGCCTGGCAAAAAGGCTGGATACCGCTATCGTACGAAAGCCTGGTTCGCGCCATCGAACTCAACGGCATCATGATAGAAAAGAACCTATCGGCTTTTGAATGGGGCCGTGCAGCAGCGCACCATGGCGTCAGCGCTATTGCGCCAGACCTGGGCAAAAAGGAAATGGCCGCTACGGTTATTGCCATGCCCGAAACCCTGGACATGACAATAGAACGCAATATCCAGTGGCTGACGGCCTACCAGAATGCCGCTTACGCCCAGCGCTATCGGGATGCGGTCCAACTGGTCCGCGAGCGCGAAGCCATGCTAAGCACAGGCAAATCCTTACGCCTGACACGCGCCGTAGCCAAGAGCCTGGCCAAGCTGATGGCCTACAAAGATGAATACGAAGTCGCCCGCTTGTATGTGGACCCGGTATTCACAGAAAAACTGCGCGCGCAATTCGAAGGGGAACCCGGCAAAGATTACCAATTGCATTTCCACCTGGCGCCACCCTTGTTTGCCAAGCGCAATGAAAAGGGCCAGCTAGTGAAGAAAAAGTTCGGGCCATGGGTCATGTCGGTATTCAAGATATTGGCAAGCTTGAAGGGCTTGCGCGGCACGGCGTTGGATGTCTTTGGAAAAACCCAGGAAAGACAGCACGAGCGCGAGCTGGTAAGTGAGTACTTTGATCTGGTGAAGGAACTTGCCGAAAGCCTTACCGAGCAGAATCTTGCGGCGGCTATTGAATTGGCGAACCTGCCCGATGACATCCGGGGGTTCGGGCATGTGAAGGAAAAGAACATGCTCGCAGCCCAGGAACGGCGCGGTATGTTGCTGGGCAATTATCGGAATGCCCACGCCTTGACGCGGGTTGCCTAACCAGGCTGCTACGGACGGCTCTCAATATGCCACAATCGGTTAAGCGGCTCACCGTAAAGTCGCCGCGCAATGATATCCGCACTGTGCTTTACCTCGCGGGAAAAAAAAGCGAGCCGACGAGTTTTAAATCGGTGCGCCGGGCCAGAAACCCCTATCGCAGCAAGAATGCTGCCGGTAGGGTCTTTGATCGGCGCGGCCACACCATAAACATCTTTATGCCATCGCCCTCGGTTAACGGCAACACCCGTTGACCGTATCAAAGGAATTTCCTTTAAAAACTCTGCCTTGATCGTTGACCCGATTTCGTCCTTGGCCTGCTGATCATCCAGCAACGCATTCAACAGTTCACGGTCTTTAAAAGCCAACATTACCCTACCCGTGGCGACATACAACGCTGGCATGCGCCCCCCGATTTGGCTATAAGCACGCACTGGGTTGGTACTGTCGACCTTATGAACGTAGACCACCTCAGCTCGTTCCAGGACAGACAAATGAATACTTTCGCCTGTCACCTCCATCAGCCTCTGCATTTCCGCCTCGGCCATTGCCTTAAGGCTGGCATGCCGAAGCACGCCCGAACCTAAGGTCCAGAGCTTGATCGACGCTTGATAATGACGCGTCGCTTCAGCTTGGAACACATATTTTTGATCTATTAGCGTCTGCAAAAGCCGATGTGTCTTGCTGTTGCCCAGGCCAAGCGCCTGCGCCAGAGCGGTAAGCGACTGCGGCCCGCTTGCGTTAGCCAGGTACTCGATAATACGCAGGCCATCTTGTAGCGTCGTATTCATATTCTATATACCGGAAATTAGTTTCTATATACCAGAAAGATTGCCGGGAAATCTTATCACGTTGAAAATGCCCATGCTCCTTGACCATAGGCCACATAGCCGCATTCTCGGGAAGCTTTCCAATAATTCGAATACGGAGACTCCATGAAAACAGTTGTAGAACAAAACTCACCGCCGCCCTTGAAAAGCACTTTATCGTTACTAGTTCGTTCATCGCTGGCCTTAACGCTACTTGCCACGGCAGCCCCACATGCCATTGCAGCCAACGAAGATAACAACTATCCAACAAAGCCAATTACTGTGGTTGTATCGTACCCGGCAGGCGGAAGCGTAGATATCGCAGGTCGTATCCTTCAAGAGCCACTTTCCAAGGCGCTAGGGCAAGCAGTAGTCATTGAAAACAAAGGCGGAGCTGGCGGAACCATTGCCACACGCCAAGTCGCCAGTGCGCGTCCAGATGGCTACACGATGCTGTTAACACTGTCATCTCACACGATCAACCCGGCGATCTACACGACACTGCCTTTTGATACCGAGAAAGACCTTACCCCAGTCTCATTGGTCGCTTCCGCGCCTCAAGTCCTGGTGGCGCACCCTTCATTTCCTGCGAAGAGTATTGCAGAACTCATTGAACACGTAAAAAAGAGCGGTGAAGAAGTACCTTATGGATCAGCCGGAACAGGTTCTCCCAGCCATATAGCCGGTGAACTGTTCAAACTTAAAAGCGGCCTCAAATTGCTGCACATTTCCTATCGTGGAGGCGGCCCTGCTACCGTCGATGTATTAGGCGGGCAAATACCCTTGCTTTGGGTCTCGCTTCCTTCTGTCACGCAATACATCAAGAACGGCAGCCTCAATGCCCTGGCGGTTTCGACAGAAAAACGTACTCCTGTCCTGCCTGACGTACCGGCTGTATCGGAAACTTTCACAGGGTTCAACGTAGACTCTTGGTATGCAATGTTCGCCCCTTCCAATACTCCGCCCAGTGTCATCAACAAAGTACAGAGCACCATTGCACAAGCGGCTAAAGACACGGCCATACAAGATTCATTCCTGCGCCAAGGCGCCGTCATTATTGGCAGTACGCCAGCCGAGCTCGACGCCATAGTGAAAAAGGAAATACCTATGTGGAAAGCATTGGCAAAAGAAGCCAATATCAAGATTAATTAACGCAGTACGGGCAGGTACGGGTTTGTGAAGAACCCGGCCTATCGCCTGCCCTCCGTATATTGAAAACAGAAAGGAATTCAGCGACTCATGACTATTAGCCAGCCTTTGGAAGGACTCACCATTATTGAAGTTTGTAACGTGGCTGCAGGACCGTTCTGCGGCATGCTGCTTGCCGACATGGGCGCCGACGTTATCAAAGTAGAGCAACCCAACGGGGGCGATACGCTACGCCATTGGCCTCCCTTCTCGCAAGGATATAGCGAAAATTTCGCGTCGCTGAACCGGAATAAAAAATCGATAACAGCCAATCTAAAAGATCCAGCAGATAAAGCATTGATTCTGGAGCTAGCCAAAAGTGCAGACGTCCTGATTGAAAACAATCGCCCTGGCGTTATGGATCGTCTGGGACTGGGCTATGAAGATATAAAACGCGTTAACCCTCGCCTGGTGTACTGCTCAATCTCTGCCTATGGGCAAACAGGACCTCGCGCCCAGGAAGGCGGCTTCGATCTAACACTACAAGCAATGAGCGGCGTAATGAGCGTGACGGGAACACCAGAAGGCCCGCCAATCAAATGCGGCGTGCCTATTGCCGATTTCTCGGCAGGTCTATATGCCGCCTTTTCTATAGTCAGCGCCGTACGGCAAGCCGAACGCGACCAGCAAGGCATCCATGTCGACATTTCAATGCTGGGAGCCACATTAGGCATTGCCGCGCTACAAACATCCGAATACTTCGGCAGTGGGAAAAACCCCGTCAAACTGGGCTCCGCACACCCTCGCAACGCCCCTTATCAAGTATTTCGCTGCCAGGGGGGATACTTTGGGATGGCCGCCGGAAACAATAGCTTGTGGGCGAATGTCTGCAAAGCGATCTCGCGCGAAGACCTTGTCACCGATGAAAGATTTTTGAACACTAGTGATAGAGCCAAGAACCAGTCAATACTCTTATCCATCCTAGAGGACATCTTCGCGCAACATGACAGCGCCCACTGGCTAGCTACATTCCGTGCAAGTAACGTGCCATGCGCTCCCGTCAACACGTACTCTGACGTATTGGAAGACCCTCAGGTTTCTCATATGAACTGGGTGCAAGAGCTGGATCTACCGGGAGGCGCCCGCACCAAAACATTTGCATCTCCCATCCGTTTCGCTGGCGCTCCAGCCGCGCCTTTGCGATCCCCTCCCGGCCTGGGCGAACATAACGCCGAAATAAGAAGCAAGGTCTCAGTCGTCGAGGGGGATACGGTTTGAACATCCAGCCGCTGATCCACAATGTTGCGGATCAAATTAGCCACATTATTTTGAACAGACCTGAGAAACGGAATGCGCTCTCCTTCGACCTGGTAGAACGATTGCACGAGTGCGTAGATTCGGCGCACGAAGCAGGCCACCGAGCCATCATCATCGAAGGTGAAGGTAAAAACTTTTCTGCCGGGTTTGATTTTTACGATACGGAACACGCGTCAGAGTCCGATCTACGCTGGCGATTCATACGTATCCAGCAACTGCTATCTAAAATCACTCGCTCCCCGCTGCTCACAGTTGCACTAGGCCACGGCAAGAATTTCGGTGCAGGCGTAGATCTGCTTGCTGCATGTCAATGGCGCATTGCCAGTCGCGACAGCAGTTTCAGAATGCCAGGCCTGAAATTCGACCTGCTTCTTGGCTCTGCGCGCTTTGCTGCACTCGTTGGCGCTCAAAAGGCGCAACAAATACTGGAACAAAGCGCCACATTCGACGCGGCCCATGCGTTAGAGATGGGGTTCCTGAGCCAGTTGGCGGACCGGGAAGACTGGGGTTCAATCAAGCAAAAAGCAACTACAACCGCTTCTGCGCTGAGCCCCAATGCTAGACGCCTGTTGCAGGCAGCCATAACCTCACACGACTACGACAAAGACATGAGCCTGTTAATTGAGTCGCTATCGATGCCAGGACTTCAAGGCCGCATAGAGCGATACCTAGGATCTTGAAAGCCGCACGACTAACTTAATCGCTAAAAAGCGTGAGGTCGCTCCATCAAGAGCCCTCACGCCGCAGTTCCAAACGCTATTTCAGTACATCTGCACACTTACATCACAACGCCAAATACGAGCGTCTGATTTCCTCGCTTTCGGCCAGTTCCTGCATACCTCCGTCAAACCGGATCACACCCTTTTCCAGCACATAGGCACGATCTGAAACCAGGCGCGCAAAGTGAATGTTCTGCTCCGACAGCAACACGCTGGCGCCGCGCTCCTTCAACGCCAAAATCATGGCGACCATTTGCTCCACGATCACCGGCGCCACGCCTTCGGATGGCTCATCCAGCAACAGCAAATACGGATTCCCCATAAGCGTTCGACCTACTGTCAGCATTTGCTGCTCGCCCCCGCTCATGGCGCCTGCCGGCCTGTCTTGCATCTCTGCCAGATTGGGGAACAGCTCATAGATTGCTTCGCTGGTCCAGTTCAGTCCGGGACTGCCATCAGGCCAGACCCTATCTGCCTGGTGGCCTGTCATCAGGTTTTCCTTGACGCTTAGCTCAGTGAATATCCGCCGGTCTTCGGGCACATAACCCAAGCCCAGACGGGCTACTTCGTAG
>DATJCP010000187.1:0-3564 GCA_035514715.1 Candidimonas sp. | reverse complement strand
ACGTTGCTGACCAATGTGCACGCAGCCTGGGGGCTCGCGGGCTGGGTAGGCTTATTGATTATGGGCGTCGCCTATCAAGTCATTCCCATTTTCCAGGCCACTGAACTTTATCCGCGCCTGATCACCCGCTGGCTGGCACCTTTAATATTCATACTACTTGTGCTGTGGACCACCGGCGCATTGCAATATCCTGGTATTGATCATGTCAGCACACGCGCAATTTCAGTGCTGTTGCTTGCCGCATATGCCGTATTCGCCAGCGCCACGTTTTATTTGCTCTGGACGCGCAAGCGGCCCAAGGCCGATGCCACGACCTTGTTCTGGCGCACTGCCATGGTCAGCCTGGCAGGCTGCACGCCGGTATGGCTGCTGCAACTGGCCACAGGCGCCGACTATTCCGTTTTGCTGGGAGTTATGTTCATTGCCGGTTTTGCCTGGTCGGCGGTCAATGGCATGCTATACAAAATACTGCCGTTTCTGCTGTGGTATCACTCGCAGAAAGACTTGGCGATCGCCTTGCGTATCGTGCCGAAAGTCAAAAACATTATTCCCGACGCAGTAGCGTCAAGACAGTTTTGGGCGCATCTGCCTGCCCTGCTGCTGCTTGCCGCAGCCAGCCTGTGGCCCGCGCTGTTCACGCATGCCGCAGCAACCGCCTTTACGGTATCGGCAGCATGGCTGGGATGGAACATGATGGGTGCACTTGGCCTGTACCTGCGCGCCAGGAAAGAAATCGCCCAGGCGGTCCACACTACTGAACAAGCCCGGCGACCTGCTCAAAACGCGCAAGCCTAGCCTTGATAAGCGCTAAGCTTGGCGCAATCTAACAGCGTGATTTCCCGCCCTTTGACCTGGATAAAACCGTTGGCATTCAAGTCGTGCAATATGCGCGAAAAGTGTTCCGGCGTAAGGTTCAGACGCGAAGCGATAACCGTCTTGCTGGTTTCAAGCCTGAGCTTCTGGCCGTCTTCGCAGACTTCGCCCTTTAGCAGATAACCTATGACCCGTTGCGTACCCGAGCGCAGGGAATAAGCCTCGACATCGCTGATCAAGGCATGCAGGCGCTGGCTAAGGCCGGCCAGCATCTTTCTGGCCAAGCCAGGGCGGCGATCGAGTTCGTCAAACAACACCGTCTTGTCCACATGCAGCAGCAAAGTATCAGCCAGCGCCTGCGCCGACACAATATAGGCCTTCTCCATGAACATCAGCGCTTCGCCGAAGCTGTCGCCCGGACCTATCAGCCTGACGACCTTCTCGCCGCCCATGGGCGATACGAACATGAGTTTGACCTGCCCATAGACCACGGTATGAAAGCCCACGCACGGATCACCGCGATGAAACACCATGTCTCCGCGGGCTGCCTGCACCTCGGTGGTGCCCAGGGCGATATTGTCAAGTTCTTCGCTGCCCAGTTCATTGAACAACGCTACTCTGGATAGAAAGTCCTGAGTACGCACCCTGCTTGTCGTCATATTGCTAGAATCCTGTAACGATGCTGTGTTTGCGCATAGCCACGACACAAACCTGAAGCAGAATAACCATAGTGATCAAAATCCTGTTCAATACTGTAGGAACGCTAGCCTTGATACTGGCCGTACTTGGTATCTTCCTACCCCTGCTTCCCACAACACCTTTCCTGCTGCTTGCCTCGGCTTGCTACTTGCGCGGCTCGGACCGCCTTCACGGTTGGCTGTTAAGCAACAAAGTATTCGGCCCCTATCTTTCCAACCTGCAAAGCGGCCGCGGGATCCCGATGCGTTCGAAAATCACCGCCTTAATTTTCCTGTGGACGTCGCTTGCCTTTTCGGCCTGGTTCATCCACATTGCCTGGCTGCGCTTTTTCCTGCTGATTCCCGGTATAGGCGTAACCATTTACCTGCTTAAAACCAAAACACTGCCGCCAGCCCCTGCGCAAACCAATATTTCCTCCGATTGAATGCGCTTGGCCGGACAGTGCTTAAATCAGCTTGGAATACGTGGATACGGTAGGCCGCCCCATATAGCTATCGAACACCATGCCAATAGCGCGCACAAACAAACGCCCTTTTGGCGTAATAGTGATGCCCTGCTCTGAAGTCTTCATCAGGCCGGCTTCTTCATATTGCTGCAGCTTTGCAAGCTCTGCCGAAAAATAACTGACAAAATCAATACCGTGCGCTTTATTGATGGCGGCAAAATCCAGCGGCATGCTGCACATCAAGGTCATGATGACTTCGCGGCGCAGAACATCGTCGGCGCTAAGGTCGAAGCCCTTTTCAATAGGCAAACGCCCCTGATCCAGAAACTGATAATAGGCATTCAGCGTGCGCACTGACTGGCTATACGAATTACCAACCTTGCCTATGGCCGACACACCCAAACCGACCAAGTCGCATTCGGCCCGAGTGGTATAACCCTGGAAGTTGCGATGCAGGCTGCTGTCAAGGCGCGCCTTGTTCAATTCGTCGTCCGGCTTGGCGAAGTGGTCCAGGCCGATATAAACATAGCCGGCTTCGAGCAGGCGACACGTAGACATCAGGAAAATCTGCAGACGGTCTTCGGCGGACGGCAGATCGGCGGAAATGATAAGGCGCTGGGCCTTGAAACGGCTGGGCAGGTGCGCATAGTTATATAGCGCGATGCGGTCAGGCGACAGACGAATGACATGATCCAGCGTACGATCGAAACTTGTCAGCGTTTGCTTGGGTAAGCCATAAATAAGATCCACGTTCACCGACTGGAAGCCGGCATTGCGGCTGGCAAGCAAAGCCTTTTCCACCATTTCCAGGGGCTGTATCCGATTAACGGCAGCCTGGACATCGGGGTCGAAATCCTGGACGCCGAAACTAGTGCGGTTGAAACCCAGCCCGGCCAGCATGGCCAAGGTGGCATCGCTGACGGTGCGCGGGTCGATTTCAACCCCAAGCTCGGCATCGGGTGCAAAATTGAAATGCTTCCGCAGGGAATCCATTAAATGCGTGAGTTCCGCCGAGCTAAGAAATGTGGGCGTTCCCCCGCCCAGGTGCAACTGGTCGGTTTTGCGATCGGGCCCAAGATGGTCAGCCACCAAGGCCATTTCCTTGTCCAGATACCGCAGGTATTCGGCCGAGCGCCCGTGATCCTGAGTAATGATCTTGTTACAGGCACAGAAGTAACACAGCGATTCGCAGAAAGGCAGGTGAACATAGACCGACAACGACGGATTGCTGCTGGCGGCGTTCCGTTCGGCCAAGTAGGCTATATAAGACGCTTCGTTGAAGTCGGTCTTGAAGCGGTCGGCCGTGGGATATGAGGTATAGCGAGGCCCAGAGCTGTCGAAACGGCGTATCAGCGCTTCCGAGATTTCGATATCAGGAAAAGCAAAAGTATTTAAATTGTCTTGAGCCTGGGAGGTAGCGTCATTCATTGTCTGGTTCCGATTATGGCTAACGCCCGACTGTGGCGCCCGCATGCAGGCCAACTTGCATACGGTCTGCTTCACAATATGACATTGTGACCTGTAAAGTAAAAAAATTTTTGACCTAAATCAAGTAAGAACACAAACCTAGCCAAGGTAAAAACAGAATACCACCCTGAATCGCCATC
>DATJCP010000186.1:0-3998 GCA_035514715.1 Candidimonas sp. | reverse complement strand
GACGGCACCTTGGGCAAAGCCTCGGGCGCTTCATCGCTTTTACCAAACCCGCCGTCAGCACGGCAGAACGTGACTTGCTCGACCGTTGCCAGCAATTCTTCGTTGGCGGCGTTGTAAATCTTGCGCTCGGTCACTACCAGCGCCCCCTTGTCGGCGCCCTTATCGATAACATGCGATATGCGGCTACGCCCTATGACTTCACCAGACGCCGGGAAAGGCTTGTGAAAAGCCATACGCTGCTCGCCATGCACTAGCTTGACCCACGTAATTCCTGCCTTGGGGTCTTTCATCCAGAACCCCGGATAGCCCAGCACAGCAGCCATGCTGGGAAACACCTTCAAGTTCGGTTCATACACAAAAGGCAGTTGCGACTCGTCAAGCGGGTCTTGCGCCAGCCCAATGCTAAGGGAATACAAGATGGCGTCCTTCTCGGTATATGCCTGGCGCACATCCTCAAACTGCCAATTTTTGATCAGATCGTAATCCATTGCCATAGCGCTTTCCTTAGATGGGGTCCCAGCCGATAACTTCTGGCGAACGTTCGAGCTTGAAGAAATCATTCTTCATGGCAGGCACGGCAATCTCGGCTATGGCTTCTGGTGTCCAGCCTTCCGACATATGCACGGAACGTATAGGACGCGGCTGGCTGAACAGCATAATTTCGTTGGCGCGTACCGCGAAAATCTGTGCAGTGACTTCGCTGGCCGCATCGCTGCCCAAGTACACCACCATAGGCGCGATCTTGCCGGCTTCCATCTTTTGCAGCTTCAACACACGAGCTTTCTCTTCCGGTGTTTCAGCGGGAATGGAGCTGGTCATGCTGGTCCATGCAAACGGTGCAATGCAGTTGGAACGCACATTGAAACGCGACATATCCAGTGCGATGGACTTGGACAAACCCACAATTCCCATCTTGGCTGCTGAATAGTTGGCCTGTCCGAAGTTGCCGATCAAGCCCGAAGTCGATGTCATGTGCACATATGCACCAGATTCCTGCTGGCGAAAATAAGGCGCTGCAGCACGGCTGACATTGAACGAACCATTCAAATGCACATCCACAACCTGCGACCACTCTTCCTCGCTCATTTTATGAAACAGGCGATCGCGCAAATTGCCAGCATTATTGACGACGATATCGATTTTTCCGTACACATCAACGGCTGTCTGCACGATTTGCTCGGCGCTGGCCCGGTTTGCGACGCTGTCGGTGTTGGCCACGGCCTGTCCGCCGGCTGCCTTGATTTCATCCACCACGCTTTGCGCCTGAGCCGCACCGATATCATTGACCACGACACGCGCACCGGCAGCAGCCAGCGCCAGGGCGATACCCTTTCCTATGCCGCCGCCTGCACCAGTGACCACAGCTACTTTGCCCGCTACGATATCACCCATTTTTTGAATCTCCATATTGTCTAATGTATTGCCGCCAGCCATCTTCAACCGCAAGCCTTGCCCACTGTCGCCGACTGGCACAGCCAATTACAGTAGAGGAAATCGCTATGCGCTACAACTTCGTTTTCAGAAAGAGCCACTTAATGCCTTATTAAGTGACGCGAAACCCTTACTTAACAAGGGCAAAACACAGACCTAACAAAAACGAGATTCCCATTTCCGGGAAACAAGTCCGACAATGGCCCAACTATCATTGGAGGACACACAAGCATGTCGGATGCAACATCATCGCCAGCAGTAGGCGCCGATAAGTATTATCGCGACCAACTGGACCAAGGCAATTTCCTGATTCAACGCTGCCTATCCTGCTCGAACGGGGTTTTCTACCCCCGCATGGTCTGCCCGCACTGCGGCTCGGACAAGCTCGAATGGTTTGCTCCCTCGGGCAATGGGGTCGTTTACTCGACGACTGTCGTTCGCCGCAAGGCCGAACACGGCGGCGATTACAACGTGGCGCTCATCGACCTGGCCGAAGGCCCTCGCATGATGTCGCGCGTCGAGGGCGTTGCGCCCGAGGCCGTTACCATCGGGATGCCCGTAACCGCCCGCGTGGCGGATGGCGAAGACGGAAAGCTGGTCGTGTTTACTGTAGCGGAGACAAAATAATGATAGACAAGAAACTTCGCGGCGCAGTGGCCATTGCAGGTGTAGGGCAAGCCGGCCTGGGACAAGCCCATGGCTTTACCGAAATGGAAATCCTCGTCCAGGCCGCCCACCGCGCAGTGGCCGACGCAGGGCTGACCATGCAGGATATCGATGGGATTGCCACCGCCAGCGTGACAGCCACCATGTGGGCCATGCCAGTCATTGAGCACTTGGGCATCAAGCCCACTTTCGTTGACAGCACCATGCTGGGCGGTTCAAGCTTTGTGGCTCATTTAATGCCCGCCATCCAGGCGCTGGAGTCAGGCCAGTGCAATGCCGTGCTGGTCTGCTATGGCAGCACGCAGCGCACCTCGACAATAAGTCGCGCCGAAATCGGCAACGCCCGACGCAAGCTCGACCCTCAGCCCTACGAAGCCCCCTACAATCCACTGAACCCACTAAGCTCCTACGCTCTGGTCGCCGCGCGCCACATGCATCAGTATGGCACCCGCCGCGAGCACCTGGCTGAAGTTGCCGTGGCAGCGCGCAAATGGGCGCAGTTGAACCCAGAAGCCAGCCAGCGCGACCCGCTGACCATAGAAGAAGTGCTGTCATCACGCATGGTGTCAGACCCTTTATCGGTGCGGGACTGCTGCCTGGTCACCGACGGCGCCGGCGCCTATGTGCTGGTGCGTGCAGACCGCGCAAAAGACTTGAAACAAAAACCGGTCTACGTGCTGGGCAACTCCACCGCGGTCTGGAATCGGCAAATCTCGTCCATGGCCGACCTGACAGTCACCGCAGCTCAGCAATCCGGGCGCATTGCCTTTGAAATGGCCGGTCTTGCCCCCAAGGATATCGATGTCGTCGAACTTTACGACGCCTTCACCATCAATACGATTTTGTTCCTTGAAGACCTGGGTTTCTGCAAAAAAGGCGAAGGCGGCGATTTTGTCAGCAATGGCGCCATCGCCCCCGGCGGCCGCTTGCCAGTAAACACCAACGGCGGCGGGTTGTCTTGCATACACCCGGGCATGTATGGCATCTTCATCATGATAGAAGCCGTCAGGCAACTGCGCGCAAGCTGCGGCGACCGCCAGATTGCAGGCGCCGAGACAGCGCTGGTGCATGGCAATGGCGGAACGCTATCCAGTCAGTCCACCGCCATTCTAGGTACGCAGGCCGCGCTTTAAGCGTTCACTTAACCGTACGAACCATGGAGAACCCAAGCTCGTGTAACGCATAGACCATAACCAGGGCGGACCAAAAGTCCGCTCTGCAATCCAGGAGACAATACAATGAAAAAAGCAAAAATACTCCGGCTTGCCGCCATTGCTGCCTTGCTGTTTGGCAGCGCCCTACAGGCGCAAGACTTCCCCAACCAACCCATCAAGCTTCTAATCCCCTACCCCCCCGGTGGCAGCGCCGACATGCTGGCCAGGCCGCTGACGGCTTCGCTGCAAAAAGAATTAGGGCAACCGGTGGTGCTGGAATACAAAGCCGGCGCGGGCGGCACCATTGCCTCGGCGCAACTGGCTCGCTCCAAACCCGACGGGCATACCATACTGATGGTTTTGGCGGCCCATGCCATCAACCCCAACCTATATCCCAATCTACCCTACGATACGCGCAAGGATTTCGCTCCGGTTTCGTTGGTCGCGACCCTGCCCCTGCTGGTGGCTGCTCCACACGCCACACCGGCAAACAACATCAAAGAACTGGTCGCCTACGCCAAAGCCAACCCCGACAAACTGACCTTCGCCTCGGCCGGAAACGGCAATACCAGCCACCTTGCCCCCGAGATGTTCAAGTCCACAGCCGGGATCAAGATGCTGCATATTCCTTACAAAGGCAGCGGCCCTGCGGTCGTAGCATTGCTGGCAGGCGACGTATCGCTCATGTTCGACAGCATCTCGACCTCGCTCCCCCAGGTCAAAGCCGGCAAGCTCAAGGCGTTGGCG
>DATJCP010000185.1:0-11078 GCA_035514715.1 Candidimonas sp. | reverse complement strand
TTCATGGGAAGCCATGGGCGTGTCCTTGGTATTGCACCCGCGCAACCCCTATGTCCCCACCGTCCACATGAATGTCCGGCTATTCGTCGCGCATGCGGCAAAAGCCAGCGAAGAAGACGTATTCTGGTTCGGTGGCGGCCTGGACTTGACGCCCTATTATGCTTTCGAAGAAGACGCACGCCACTTCCACAAGGTATGCCACGGAGCGCTGGAACCATTTGGCGCAGACAAATACCCCGCCTATAAGAAATGGTGCGATCAATACTTTTACCTCAAGCATCGGGATGAAACCCGTGGCGTGGGCGGCCTGTTTTTCGACGACCTGAATGAACAAGGATTCGATCACAGCTTTGCGCTAACCCAATCGGTAGGCAATTCTTTTCTGGATGCCTACATGCCTATCGTCGAAAAACGCCAGCGCACCCCCTACACAGAAAAGCAGCGCGATTTCCAGGCTTACCGCCGAGGCCGCTATGTCGAATTCAACCTGGTCTTTGACCGGGGTACGCTTTTCGGCCTTCAGTCGGGCGGACGCACGGAATCGATCCTGCTTTCCATGCCGCCTATGGCTGCATGGCGCTACTGCTGGGAACCCAAAGAAGGAACACCTGAAGCAGCTCTTTCAGACTACCTGAAACCGCGCGAATGGCTATAAAGAAAACAGGCTTGCTGGGCGGCAGCTTCGACCCAGTACATCTGGCGCATATTGCTTTAGCCGAAACCGCCAGGCAAACCCTGGGCCTGGAAGATGTCCAGCTCATACCCGCTGCCGACCCATGGCAACGCAGCCCATTGGCGGGCACAGGCGAAC
Source organism: Candidimonas sp. (assembly GCA_035514715.1). Classification (GTDB taxonomy): domain Bacteria; phylum Pseudomonadota; class Gammaproteobacteria; order Burkholderiales; family Burkholderiaceae_B; genus Pollutimonas. The sequence goes on along the minus strand of DATJCP010000185.1, from coordinate 10,267 downwards.
AGCGGCTGGCCATGCTGGAAATCGCCACCCAGGACTACCCTCATCTGCAGGTCAATCCCATAGAAATCTTGCGCGGCGGCATCACTTACACCATAGATACGCTACGGCAGCTTCCCCATGACGGGGAGTATTATTGGATACTTGGCACCGATCAGCTACGCAATTTTTGCTCCTGGCACTGCTGGCAGGAAATAGCCAGTCTGGTCACGCTGGCGGTGGCTCAACGCCCCGGGTCATCCCAGGTTCCTCCACAAGACCTGGCAGACTATTTGGCAAAAACGGGCGGCAAGCTGATCGAGCTGCCCTTTGAACCCACGTCGATATCCGCCACCCAAATACGCCAGCGCCTGGCCACGGGCGAATCCACCGATATGATGCTGGATGTTGCTGTCGCACAATATATTCAACAAAATGGCCTCTATCTGGCCCCTGTTGCCTAACGTCTCACGGTATAGTTCACCCATGGATATTCAAAAACTGCAACGCCTTGTTATTGACGCCCTTGAAGACGTCAAAGCACAGGACATTAAAATCTTCAACACCACGCACATTACGGGCTTGTTCGACCGCGTCGTCATCGCCACAGGGTCGTCCAACCGCCAAACCCGCTCGCTTGCCTCGAGCGTGGCTGACAAGGCCAAGGAACGAAAAATCCCCATCGTTGCCTTCGAAGGCGAAGACACAGGCGAATGGGTGCTGGTCGACCTTGGCGACATTGTGGTGCATTGCATGACACCCGCAATCCGCCAGTACTACAACCTCGAAGAAATCTGGGGTGGCAAGCCGGTAAGCGTGAAACTGCTGCCGCAATCCCTGCAACCCAGCATGCCTGAAAGCTTCGACTACGACGAAGAATAACGGGTCGGCACATGAAGCTGATCGTAGTCGCCGTAGGTATGCGCATGCCGGACTGGGTTGAAATCGCCTGGAGCGATTATGCGCGGCGCATGCCTTCCGACTGCGCACTCGAACTGAAAGAAGTCAAGCCGGAACCCCGAACCTCCGGAAAAACCGCCGGGCAAATGATGCTGGCGGAAGCCCGCCGCATCGAAGCCGCCATACCCGCGCACGCAATGCGGATCGCCTTGGATGAGCGCGGCAAAGACATGGACACCATGGGCCTGGCCCGCCAACTGGAAAGCTGGCGCGGCAGCGGCCAGGATATTGCCTTCCTGGTCGGCGGCCCCGACGGCCTCGATCCCGTACTCAAGCAAAGTTGCCATGGGCGCCTGCGCCTGTCGTCGCTGACCCTGCCTCATCCTATGGTGCGCGTCGTGCTGGCCGAGCAGTTGTATCGAGCCTGGGCTATCATGACCGGCCATCCCTATCACCGCGCCTGAAAGCGCTCTACTTGGATTCCTTGCCGTCATGATCAAACGCCGCACTAAAATCGTAGCGACCTTGGGGCCTGCGAGCTCCAGTCCTGAGAAAATTGAAGCACTTATTCTGGCAGGCATGGATGTCGCTCGCCTGAATTTTTCGCACGGCGAACCTGATGACCATCGGCAGCGCGCACAACTAGTCCGATCGCTGGCTGAAAAGCATGGCAAGTATGTTGCCGTCATGGGCGATCTGCAGGGCCCAAAAATCCGTATCGCCCGATTCAAGGAAACCAAAGTAACGCTAACAGCGGGGCAGCCTTTTACCTTGTCCAACATCCATCCCAATGAGGAAGGCGACGAGCGCATCGTAGGCATCGACTACCCCAGCCTGGTGCAAGACTGTCATCCGGGCGATGAGCTGCTGCTTGACGACGGACGTGTGGTGCTTTTGGTCGAAAGCGTGGATGAACACGCCGTACACACAGTCGTCACCGTGGGTGGCCCGCTATCCAACAACAAAGGTATCAACCGGCGCGGAGGCGGCATTTCCGCTCCCAGCCTTACTGATAAGGACCGCGAAGACATCAAGCTGGCCGCCGAACTGGACATGGATTATGTCGCAGTATCGTTCCCCCGCTATGGCCGCGACATCGAAGAGGCCCGCCAACTGGTCAAAGCGGCTGGCAGCGATGCATGGATTGTTGCCAAGATAGAACGCGCCGAAGCCGTCGCCGATGATGCCGCGCTCGATGCCATTATCAAAGTCAGCGATGCCGTCATGGTGGCGCGAGGCGATCTAGGCGTGGAAGTCGGCGACGCACGTTTGGTGGGGATACAAAAGCGCATCATCCAGCATGCCCGTACGCACAACAAACTGGTGATTACGGCTACGCAAATGATGGAGTCCATGATCAACAGCCCTTTGCCTACCCGGGCAGAGGTCTCCGATGTGGCCAATGCGGTGCTGGACTATACCGATGCAGTAATGTTGTCGGCCGAAAGCGCATCAGGGCAGTATCCGGTGGAAGCCGTAACGGCAATGGCCCGGGTATGCCTGGGCGCCGAACAGGAACCGACCACCACCCGTTCGCAACATCGCCTGGGTGAAACCTTCACACGTTGCGATGAAACGATAGCGCTGGCCACCATGTATGCAGCGAATCATTTCCCCGGTGTAAAGGCAATTATCAGCCTGACAGAAAGCGGCCATACCCCACTGATCATGTCGCGGATACGCTCTGGCGTGCCTATTTATTGCTATACGCGTCATGCGGAAACGCAACGGCGCGCTGCCATGTTCCGCGGTGTGTATACGGTTGCATTCGATGCCGCCCTGCTCGATCCGGCGGAAGTCAGCGATGCAGCTATCGAGAAGCTGAAGGAACAGTCGTTGCTGCAGGAAGGAGACTGGATCATTCTTACCAAGGGTGACTTCTTCAGCGATAGCGGTGGCACGAATGGGATGAAGATACTCAAGGTAAGCTGATTACCTGCGGCATCAAGCGCACAGAACCAACTAGAACTATTCATGAAATACCCAACCACCCCTGTTATTTACCTGGCCTCGGCCAGTCCGCGCCGGCACGAAATTCTTGTACAAATGGGGGTGGAGCACGAAATATTGCATGTGCCGGCCCCCGACGGTGAAGATGAGCCGCGGCTAGCTAATGAAGCCCCGGAAGTCTATGTACTGCGTACGGCCCGTGAAAAAGCGATTCGGGCCAGACATTGGCTGGCAAGCCAGCCAGAGTCTGCTACAAACAATGCGCTGGATGCGGGCCGGCCTGTGCTTTCAGCAGACACGACCGTAATTCTAGGCAATGATATTCTGGGCAAACCGGCCAATGCCGATGATGCCTGCAAAATGCTTGCCCGGCTATCCGGCAATACGCACTCGGTACATACTGCCGTTGTGCTGGCGTATGGCGACCAACTTCTGGAAGACGTATCGATTACCCAGGTACGCTTCAAGACACTATCAACAAAAGAGATCGAAGCTTATTGCGCAACCGGCGAGCCCATGGGCAAAGCGGGCGCGTATGGCATACAAGGCAAAGCGGCTGTGTTTATCGAACACATCTCGGGCAGCTACACCGGGGTCATGGGACTGCCGGTATTTGAGACCTGGCGACTTTTGCAAACAAGCCAGACTCAGCCTTGATTCTTAAGCGGCATCGATGGGCACAGCGCTTGCGCTAGCCTCTTCAATAACGCCGGCAGCCAAAAACGCATCTACCTCGCCCGGGGTGTAGCCATACCCGTAAAGCAGTTCCCGCGAATGTTCGCCCAGCATAGGCGCAGGGCGAGTGATTTGCGTAGGGGTTTGAGAAAAATGAATTGGACAGCCAAGCGCCTTGGTTGGCCCTGCCTGTGGATGCACCAGATCCACCACCATATTGCGAGCCAGTGCCTGGGGGTGCGTCAGGGCTTGCCCTATCGTATGCACCGGCCCCGCGGGAACTCCAGCCGCATCGAAAGCTTGCAGCCAATAGGCTTGATTGTGTTCAAGCAACACGGCTTCCATAGCCACCGTCAAGTCCTGGAGATTCTCCATCCGGGCTGAATTACTCGCATAGCGAGTATCGCTGCGCCATTCGGGATGACCCAATACTTGAGCGATGCGCTCCCAATTCGCCTGGTTGGCCCCACCTATATTTATCCATCCGTCGCTAGTGCGAAAGGCTTGGTAAGGCGCCGCCAGCAAATGCGCGGAGCCTGTCGGGCCGGCTGATTGACCTGTTGCGAAATAAGAAGCTGCATGCCAATAGGTTTGCTGCAAGGCAGCCTCCATGAGCGAGGTATCGACCACCTGGCCCTGTCCCGTTTTCAGCTTATGCGCGTAGGCTGCGGTAATTCCCACTGTCGCCAGAATGCCTGCATTGATATCGGCGATGGAATTACCAGTCTTTACCGGCGCCCTGCCCGGTTCGCCAGTAATGGACATAAGGCCGGAAAAACCCTGTGCAATCAAATCGAAACCAGCCTTATCGCCATAGGGGCCATCCCGCCCATACCCAGAAACAGCACAGTAGATCAAGCCTGGATTGACCTTGGATAGCACGTCATAACCCAGCCCTAGCTTTTCCAGCGTGCCGCGACGGTAGTTTTCAGTCAACACATCGGCGTCTTTCACCATGCGCAACAAAATATCCCGCCCTTGCTCAAGCTTCAGGTTCAGTGCAATACCGCGCTTATTTCGATTAAGAATCATGAAAGGCGCCGATACGCCATTGACGCGTGGCTCTTGATAGCCGCGCGAGTCGTCCCCACCAGGCAGTTTTTCAACCTTGACGACATCGGCACCCATGTCGGCGAGCATCATCCCACAAGTTGGCCCAGCCATGATCTGCGCCAGCTCAAGAACCCGCATACCGGCAAGCGGTCCCGTATGGGGAATCTCAGCACTCATAATCACCTCCAGAAACATGCATTTATCTGCGCCTTTGCAAAAGATAGCTTGCGCAGCAGAAAATCACTTCCCGGTGAACTCGGGCTTTCCCTTGGCCAAAAAGGCAGCGTAGCCTATACGGAAATCCTCGGTATCGAAACAGTCGAAACACTCATCGGCCTCGGCCTCTGAAATAGGCCTGATGTCGGCCAGGCGCCTGGCAAATCGCTTATGCCACCTTGCCACCAACGGAGCACCCTCGGCGATACGTAGGGCTGTCGCGAGTGATTCGGCCTGCACTTGAGCATCTGCGACCACACGCGTGACCAGTCCTTTTTCCTTGGCCTCGGCGGCATCGAATACCCTGCCTTCCAAAAGGATTTCCAGTGTTGTATCGTGCCCTACCAGGCGCAGCAAAGGCGCCATTTCGGGGTACGCCATAACCAAGCCCAAGTTCTTGATCGGCGCGCCGAAGCGGCTGGACTCGCCGCAAATCCGGATATCGCACAAGGCCGCGATCTCAAGCCCGCCGCCCACGCAAATACCGTGGATCTGGGCCACCAGCGGATGTGGACAATCGTTCAAGGCCATCGCGGTAGCATGCATGACTCGCCCGTAATCGATGGCTTGCTGCTTGTTGGCACGCTCAGTCTGGAATTCGGCAATATCGTTGCCTGGTGAAAACGATTTTTCCCCAGCCCCACGCAGCACAATGCAACGCACCGAGTCGTCGCCGGACAAAGCCGTTATGGTTTCGCCTAATTCGCGCCACATCGACTTGGTCAAAGCGTTGAGCTTTTCAGGCCGGTTAAAGACCACGGTTACAACAGCGCCGTGGCGCTGCGTCTGGATCAGATCGCTCATTTGCTCGCCTCGGTATCTACATTATCAATATGATTGATTTTGGATCCCCCGCCAGCCATCCTGCGCGCAGAGCGCCACAGCCAAGGAACAAGAGGCCAGAACAGCATGACCAATGCCAACGTAGTAATCGTGCCGACCAGCGAATTCGACCAGAATACATGGAGACCTGTGTTAGGTCCCAGCATGGACTGCCGGAAAGCATCTTCCATTCGATCGCCCAGCACCAAGGCCAGAATCATGGGCGCCAATGGATAAGACAGTTTTTTCAACACGTAGCCCACCATCCCGAACAGCAACATGAACCAGACATCCAGCATCGCACTATGTACGGAATAGGCGCCGATAGCGCACACCACAATAATAATGGGCGCAACAATGGCAAAAGGAATGCGCAGAATCGCGGCAAACAAAGGCACTGTGCTCAGTACCAGTATCAAGCCTACAAAATTGCCCAAATACATACTGGCAATCAAGCCCCATACAAATTCTTTCTGCTCGACAAACAACAACGGTCCTGGCTGCAGCCCCCAAATCATCAACCCGCCCAGCAACACCGCTGCTGTCGCCGACCCAGGAATGCCTAGCGCCAACATAGGCAACAACGCAGAAGTGCCTGACGCATGGGCCGCCGTTTCCGGCGCGATAACGCCCTCTATCTCGCCAGTGCCGAACTTATGCCCATTTCGCGAAAACCGCTGCGCCAGCCCATAACCCATGAACGAGGCTGCGGTCGCCCCGCCCGGCGTAACGCCCATCCAGCATCCGACAACAGTGCTGCGTATCAAGGTCACCCAATATTTGGGCATTTCTTTCCAGGTTTGCAGTACCACTTTCAGGTTGATCTTTCCGCTCTTGCCTTCGAATGCCAACCCTTCCTCCATGCTGACAAGGATTTCGCCGATCCCAAACAAACCAATAACCACCACAAGAAAATCGACGCCACGCAACAGCTCAGACCAACCGAACGTCATCCGTAATCCTCCGCTGACGGTGTCCATTCCAATGGCTGCTAGGCCAAAGCCCAGCATCATGGATATAACTGTCTTGAAGGGTGTTTTCTTATCAGTTCCGACAAAGCTGCAAAAGGTCAGCAGGAATACCGCAAAGAACTCGGGCGGACCGAACCTGAGTGCAAACTTGGACACCATAGGAGCAAGAAAGGTAATCAGCAACACACCTGACAATGCACCGAAAAACGACCCTGTAAAGGACGCAGTCAGCGCATTTCCGGCCTTGCCTTGCTGTGCCAGCGGATAACCATCGAAGGTGGTCGCCACCGACGATGTCTCGCCCGGTATGTTGAATAAAATGGAAGTAATCGCCCCGGCAAATAGAGACCCCCAATAGATGCACGACAGCATGATGATGGCGGAGGTCGGCGGCATGGTGAACGTAAGCGGCAGCAGGATCGCTACACCGTTAGGCCCACCAAGCCCGGGCAGAACACCTATTATGACCCCCAGCACCAAGCCGATCAGCATCATGCCGATGTTGTACCAGCTTAATACGGTGGCAAATCCATGAAATAACGCATTGACTTCATCCACGTGGCTATTCTCCTGCCGTTGGTTTCAATAACCGAATAAGGCCTCGAATGGACCTTTGGGCAGCGGCACCATGAACTGGACTTCAAACATCCAGAACAACAGCAGGTTTACGCCCACACTGATCAGCACTGTTTTAAGCCAACTGATCTTTCCCAGTACACGCATGAAAGCGGCAATGAAAAATACCGAGGCAAGGTAAATACCGACAAACTGTATTGCCAAGACATAAAGCGCTGTCGGCACCAAGACCATCAGCACCAACCTGAATCTTGCCCAGCTGACAAAAACCGCGCGATTACGTTGCTTGCCGAATAGGGACTTCAGTAGTACGGCCACACTGGCTATACACAAGATAAGGCCGATATGAAAAGGGAAATAACCCGATTCCGGCCCATCCGCGACCCAGCTCGAACCGATACGATGGTTGTCCACCATCATGACTACGCCTATTGCAAAGATCACGACCGCCGTTATTGCATCGACGGCGCAATAAGACAACCCGCCTCCCGACGGGTTGCTGCCTGTTTGCTCTTGATTCATTCAGGCCCCCTGCTTATTTCTTGCTGGCTAGTCCGGCTTCCTGCATCAAGGCCTTGTGCTTGGCCTCATCCTTTTTCAAGAACTCCACATAATCATTGCCAGTCAGGTACTGGCCGTTCAACGCCTGTTTAGCCAAATAATCTTTCCACTCTTGCGTCTCGGTCACTTTCTTGAGCAAGTCGGCGTAATACGCAACCTGCTCAGGCGTGGTGTCGCTAGGCAGGAAAAAGCCGCGCAGCATCTGATACTGAACGTCGTAGCCCGCTTCCTTGCATGTCGGGATATCACTCCACGAAAGATCCTTGGTGACTTTGTCTTTATAGGTCATGCGTTCATCGGAAAACACGCATAAGGCGCTTATCTGGCCAGCCCGCCATTGAGCAATGTTCTCGCTGGGATTGTTAACGTTGGAATTCGTATGCTTGCCTACCAACTGGGTGGCGGCCTCACCACCGCTTTTATAGGGCACGTAGGTAAATTTGACGCCTGCCGCTTTTTCCAGCGCAACAGTAATAATCTGGTCCTCGCGCTTGGCGCCCGTTCCGCCCATTTTGAAAGATCCAGGAGGCCCCGCTTTCACGGCATTCAGGTAGTCTGCCGCCGTCTTGTAACCATCTTCCGCATTGGTCCAGAGCAGGAACTCGTCTTGCGCAATCATGGCAACCGGATTCAGATCCGTCCAGTTAAAGGGCAAGTCAACTGCAATAGGCAAGGTATAGATAGCCGAGAAAGCAACCATCAGCTTATGTGGATCACCCTTCGAAGCCTTGGTATCCATGATGCCCTCGGCACCGCTGGCCCCACCCTTGTTCAAAACCAGGGTGGACTGCTTCATCAGCTTATGCTTGAGGATAATGCTCTGGATCGTCCTGGCCATTTGGTCGGACGCCCCGCCCGCACCCGCAGGCACAATAATTTCAACCGTTCTGGTGGGTTCCCAGGCGGCATGGGCGGGGGCCATGCCAAGGCTGGTCAGCATGGCCAGCGACGACAGCAAATAGGTTTTCCTTGGTAGCCTGCGAGTTAGATGCTTCATGTGGTATCTCCTCCGGTTGGTGCTACGAAAACGGTCTGCGCTATTCGCGTCTAGCCCGCCATACTTGATTCGCTCAGGTAATCCATTGCAACCTGTACTCCACCTTTTTTATGCGGTATTCCAGATATTTCCAGACCCATTTCCACCCCTGCCAGCGTGCCGCACAAAGTCAGCTCATTCAGGTCGCCAAGATGGCCAATCCGAAACACTTTATCCGACAGCTTGCTCAGCCCCTGACCCAACGACATATTGAAATGAGTAAGCACAGCCTTTCGAAATGCGTCCGCGCTATGGCCATCCGGCACGACCACGGCAGTCAGGGCTGAACTGTATTCGTCCGGATTCAGGCAAAGTATCTCTAGCCCCCATGCTCGCACCGCCCGCCGCGTGGCTTCGCCAAAACGATAGTGCCGGGCAAAAACCTTATCCAGTCCCTCGGCAAACAACATCTCCAGTGCCTCATGCAAGCCATACAACAAATTGGTGGACGGCGTATACGGAAAATAGCCCGAAGGGTTGATGGCGAGCATTTCCTTCCAATCCCAATATGAACGCCGCAACGTAGCCGTTTCGGACGCCGCCAATGCCTTGGCGCTTATTGCATTGAAAGCTAAGCCGGGAGGCAGCATTAACCCCTTTTGCGACCCGGCAACCGTCACATCGACGCCCCACTCGTCATGCCGGTAATCCATTGAGCCCAAAGACGAAATGGTGTCGACCATCAGCAAAGCCGGGTGTCCGGCGCTGTTGATGGCCTTACGCAAAGCGGCAATATTACTGGTCACTCCGGTTGCAGTCTCGTTATGCACGGCACAAACCGCCTTGATCTTGTGCTCCTTGTCGGCTTTCAGACGCGCTTCGATCTGCGCCGCATCAATGCCATGGCGCCAGTCTCCTTCCAAAAACTCAACCTTCAATCCGAGCTTGGTCGCCATCTTTTTCCAAAGCGTCGCAAAATGGCCCGTTTCCACCATGAGCACAAGATCATCAGGCGAAAGCGTATTGACCAGCGCCGCTTCCCAGGCTCCAGTTCCTGACGCTGGATAAATCACCACATCCGCCTTGGTATTGAACACTTTCTTCATACCCGCCAAAACCGACTTGCCCAGCACGCCAAACTCGGGACCACGGTGATCTATCGTGACATTGTCAATAGCACGCAGCACACGGTCCGGCACATTGGTGGGCCCAGGAATTTGCAAAAAATGGCGCCCGGAGGAATGGGAGTGCAACGGAATCATATTTAGCCTCACGCTTTACTTGGTATACAAGATACAAATTTCAGTGAATAATAAACAGGAAGCAAGCAGCGTGCAAGCACAATTTATGCTGCAGCACACTATAAGGTTTCCGATAAAGTAGCTTACAATTAATGGAATTGGGATGAATCCAACAGAATCTTCCCCACACAATCTCTTCGTCTACCGACGAAGAAAACGCCATTACTTTTTGTATACCAAATGAAAACTGAACAATTAGGCAGTGCAAATGAAGCATCGTCATTACCCGCCATTGAAACTACCGCTGCCTTGGCGGTTGATCGGCGCACACTGCCAACGGCGGTCGCCGA
>DATJCP010000184.1:0-13434 GCA_035514715.1 Candidimonas sp. | reverse complement strand
GCCGCAGCTTGCCGGTCAGTTCAACGCCGATGATGTCGGGCAGGCGCATCCAGGATGCGCGGCCCAGCATCACGCTTTCGGCTTCCAGGCCGCCCACGCCGATGGCGATCACGCCCAGCGCGTCAACGTGCGGAGTATGGCTGTCGGTACCCACCAGAGTGTCCGGGTAGGCGACTCCGTCGCGCGCATGGACGACCGGCGACATGCGTTCCAGGTTGATCTGGTGCATGATGCCGTTGCCTGGCGGGATGACGTCAACGTTCTTGAACGTTTTTTTGGTCCAGTTGATGAAGTGGAAACGATCATCGTTGCGGCGGTCTTCGATGGCCCGATTCTTTGCGAAAGCGTCTTTATCGAAGCCGCCATGTTCGACAGCCAGTGAATGATCGACTATCAGTTGCGTCGGTACCGCCGGGTTGACCAGTGATGGATCGCCGCCTTTCGCGGCAATGGCGTCGCGCAGGCCGGCCAGGTCTACCAATGCTGTTTGGCCCAGGATGTCATGGCAAACCACGCGCGCCGGGAACCATGGAAAGTCCAGGTCGCGCTTACGTTCGATAAGCTGCTTGAGCGAAGCAGTCAGCGTGTCGGGGTTGCAGCGGCGCACCAGGTTTTCGGCCAATACGCGCGACGTGTACGGAAGCTTGTCGTAGGCGCCGGGCTGGATGGCCTCAACCGCCGCACGTGCGTCGAAGTAGTCCAGTTTGGTGCCGGGTAGGGGTTTGCGGTTTGCAGTATTCATGGCATCCGGAAGAAGAAAGGTGATGTCCAAGGAAGAAGGGTGGGGGAAGCCGGGCGCCGGGCCCGCCTTTTCCCCCTGTCGCTATTTGCGTTTGGCGAGCGGTACGAACTTTTGATCTTCAGGGCCGACATAGTTGGCGGTAGGCCGGATGATCTTGTTGTCGGCGCGCTGTTCCAGAATGTGCGCGGACCAGCCTGCAGTGCGCGCAATTACGAACAGCGGCGTGAACATGGCCGTGGGTACGCCCATCATGTGGTAGGAAACGGCCGAGAACCAGTCCAGGTTCGGGAACATTTTCTTGGCGTCCCACATGGCGGTTTCAAGGCGTTCGGCGATGTCGTACATCTTCATGCTGCCCTGAGTCTTGGACAGCTTGCGTGCGACTTCTTTGATGACCTTGTTGCGCGGATCGGATACCGTATAAACCGGGTGTCCGAAGCCAATCACGACTTCCTTGTTCTCGACCCGGCGACGAATGTCGGCTTCGGCTTCATCCGGCGTGTCGTAACGTTTTTGAACTTCGAAAGCCACTTCGTTGGCGCCGCCATGCTTGGGGCCGCGCAGTGCGCCGATGCCGCCCGCAATGGCCGAATACATGTCGGAACCCGTACCGGCAATGACTCGGCTGGTAAATGTGGATGCGTTGAACTCGTGCTCGGCGTACAGAATGAGCGATGTGTGCATGGCGCGAACCCATTCTTCACTGGGTTCCGTGCCATGCAGCAAATGCAGGAAATGGCCGCCTATGCTGTCGTCGTCGGTTTGCACGTCGATAAAGCGGCCGTTATGGCTGAAGTGGTACCAATACAAAAGCGCCGAACCCAGGTTGGCCATCAGGCGGTCAGCGATGTCGCGGGCGTCCGGGGCATTGTGATCGTCTTTTTCAGGCAGTACGCAACCCAGTACCGAAACCGCAGTACGCATGACATCCATGGGGTGGCTGGCTGCGGGCAACGCTTCCAGCGCGCTTTGCAGCGCGGCGGGCAGGCCACGCATACTGCGCAGCTTTTCCTTGTAGGCCTTGAGTTCCGCCTTGTTGGGCAGCTTGCCATGGATAAGAAGGTGGGCGACTTCCTCGAATTCGCAGGTTTCGGCGATATCGAGGATGTCGTAGCCGCGGTAGTGCAGGTCGTTGCCGCTGCGGCCTACTGTACACAGCGCGGTATTGCCTGCCACAACGCCTGAAAGCGCTACGGATTTTTTAGGCTTGGGGCCGGATTTAGTCTCTTTTGTATCGGTAGTAGCCATGTCTCAACTCCTGAAAGGTTATTTCGATTTGCCTTGTTGAAAAAGCGCATCAAGCCGGGATTCAAATTCGTGGTATCCGATACGGTCGTAGAGCTCTTCGCGAGTCTGCATCGTATCAATGACATTTTTCTGGTGGCCGTCTTTACGGATTGCCGTGTAGACATTTTCGGCGGCCTTGTTCATGGCGCGGAATGCCGATAGCGGGTAGAGCACCATGCCTACGCCTACGCCAGCCAGTTCGTCTACAGTAAACAAAGGGGTTTGGCCGAATTCAGTGATATTGGCCAGCACGGGAACGTTCAAGGTTTTCGTGAAACGCTCATAGGTAGCCAAGTCGTACGAAGCTTCGGCAAAAATGGCGTCGGCGCCAGCCTCTACGCATGCTATGGCACGCTCTAGTGCTGCGTCAACACCGTCAACCGCGATCGCGTCGGTACGGGCAATAATGAAGAAGTCGGTGTCAGTGCGGGCATCGACTGCCGCCTTGACGCGATCAGCCATTTCCTGGGTGCCGACGATTTCCTTGCCCGGCCGGTGGCCGCAACGCTTGGCGCCGACCTGATCTTCAATGTGGCAGGCGGCGGCCCCGAACTTGATCAGGCTTTTGACGCTGCGAGCGATGTTGAACGCGGAAGGGCCAAAGCCGGTGTCAATGTCGACGACCAGGGGAACATCGCAAACGTCGGTGATGCGACGGATATCCGTCAGTACGTCGTCCAGGTTGTTGATGCCCAGGTCGGGCAGGCCCAGCGAGCCAGCGGCTACACCGCCGCCGGAAAGATAGATGGCGCGATAGCCGGCGCGTTTGGCCAGCAGTGCGTGGTTGGCGTTGATGGCGCCGATGATTTGCAGGGGCTGCTCTTCTTTCAGGGCCTGGCGGAACAGGGCGCCGGGGGAGGCGGGGCGGGTCATGAGGATCTCCGAAAAAGGCTGCGTCAGCCTGGAAACTTGATAGGGGCGCGCGAGGCGCCATACATAAAAGCAAGGCCCGCATTACGGGCCTTGCTTGGACTGATTACTTCAACAGGTCTTTCACCCCGTCGCGCTCTTCGAGCAGCTCGTTCAGGGTGAAGTCCATGCGCTCGCGCGAGAAAGCGTCGATTTCCAGGCCTTCGATACGTGTGTATTCGCCATTGGCGGTGGTGACTGGTACGCCGTAGATGATGCCTTCGGGAATGCCGTAGGAACCGTCAGAAGGAATACCCATCGTGACCCATTTACCATTCGAACCAAGCACCCAGTCGCGGATATGGTCGATGGCGGCGTTGGCTGCCGATGCAGCCGACGACAGGCCGCGCGCTTCGATAATGGCGCCGCCGCGTTTGCCGACGGTAGGGATGAATGTGTCGCGATTCCAGGCGTCATCATTGATGATGGCGGGCAGGCTCTTGCCGCCTACAGTGGCGAAGCGGGTATCGGGGTACATGGTGGGCGAGTGGTTGCCCCACACAATCAGGTTTTCGATATCGGCAACGGCTTTGCCCGATTTGGCAGCCAATTGCGACAGGGCGCGATTGTGATCCAGGCGCAGCATTGCGGTAAAGTTCTTCGCAGGAAGGTCGGGGGCCGACTTCATGGCAATGTAGGCGTTGGTGTTGGCAGGGTTGCCTACGACCAGGACCTTGACATTACGGCTGGCGACATCGTTAAGCGCCTTGCCTTGGGCTGTGAAAATTTGTGCATTGACTTGCAGCAGATCTTTGCGTTCCATGCCTGGGCCGCGGGGACGGGCGCCAACCAGCAGAGCAACGTCGACGTCCTTGAAAGCTTCGCGGGCATCGCTGTGCGCAGTCATGCCTTGCAGCAACGGGAATGCGCAGTCGTCAAGTTCCATCATGACGCCTTTAAGCGCCTTCTGAGCTTTTTCGTCGGGGATTTCCAGCAACTGCAGAATAACGGGCTGATCTTTGCCGAGCATCTCGCCCGAAGCAATACGGAAAAGCAGGGCGTAGCCGATTTGACCGGCAGCGCCGGTAACGGCGACACGCATGGCGGGTTTGGACATGAACAATCTCCCGTAGGTATTAAGAGTGAGTGAGTACAGACAAGTGCTAGTGTAAATCTTTTGGCTGCTGGTACACGGCGGGTGTAGGCAAGGACATTCAGGAGTCTGAACGGCGAACAAGCGCGCAGCCGCAGCGCAATAGATTATCCAAAATTGAGGCCTTCGTCAAATGTCTTATATCTTATATAAGACAGAAGAGTGTTAGACAGAAACCGCCAAGCATGCGAAAATAGCGGGCGTTTCGGGAATGGTTTCCGCGAACGTTTTTTAAGGCGCCTGGCCGATACCGTATTTAAACATTGCCTCATGTCCACTACACCCTTAACTGATCGAGCCGACTCCGATCGCTCTGCCAGCAGCGCGGCGTTCAGCCCGTTGTATCAGCAAATCAAGGGCCTGTTGCTGCAAAGCCTGGACCGCGGCGAATGGAAGCCGGGCGAAGCCATTCCCAGTGAACTCGAATTGGCCTCCCGCTTTCAGGTAAGCCAGGGCACGGTGCGCAAAGCCATCGACGAGCTTGCGGCTGAAAACTTGTTGCTTCGCAGACAGGGCAAGGGTACATTCGTGGCAACACATCACGAAGCCCGCGTACGCTTCCGGTTCCTGCGCCTAACCCCCGATGACGGCAAGCAGCCTGTCTCGGGCAGCCAGATTCTGGAATGTCGGCGTGTGAAGGCGCCTGCCGATATCGCGGCCCTGCTTGAATTGCGTACTGCCGACATGGTGGTCAATGTGCGTCGCTTGCTGTCGTTTGACCAGATTCCCACCATACTGGACGACATCTGGTTGCCGGGGGCGGTATTTCGCGGCCTTACCGCCGACTCCCTGGCGCGTTATCGCGGTCCGCTGTATGCCTTGTTTGAATCCGAGTTCGGCGTCAGCATGGTTCGCGCCGAAGAAAAAATACGGGCCGTCTCGGCCTCCCAAGAGCAGGCGGATACGCTGCAGGTAGCGCTTTCCAGCCCCTTGTTGCAGGTCGAGCGAGTTTCTTACACCTATGGGGACAGGCCCATGGAGGTTCGCAGGGGATTGTATGTAACAGAACGATTCCATTACAAGAACAGTTTGAATTGATTGGGGTTTTTTGCCCATTTGATACCTTTCGCCTAAATAGGCGAAAATACCAGTAGCGCTTTGCAATAAATTACTTGTTATAACTCGAGGCCGTCATGTCCGATTCAGCTTCAAAGCCACGTCCGCAGTTTCGCAATCTCAGCATTCCGCAGATCATGAGCTATCGCCTGCCACTGGCAGGGAAAACGTCAATTCTGCACCGCATCAGCGGCGCTTTATTGTTCCTCTGTCTACCCTTGGTCATCCTGCCGCTTTTTGCGCTTAGCGTGACCTCGCCGGAAAGCTATGCCAGCATCCAGCCGTGGGTCGCCAATCCATTGTGCAAACTGGTCTTGCTTGTACTCATCTGGGGCTACTTGCATCACTTCTGTGCCGGCATTCGCTATCTGATCCTTGATCTGCATATCGGCAACGACAAGCACTCTGCACAGAAAACGGCAGGGGTCGTGTTGGGTGTCAGCCTGGCGCTGACAGTGGTTTTCGGTCTTAAATTGTTTGGGGTGTGGTAATGGCGACTCAAGAACGTCTTGGCACGAAACGCTTGGTAGTCGGTGCGCATTACGGCACCATGGACTTCATCGCTCAGCGCGTCACGGCCATCATCATGGCTATCTATACGCTGGTGCTGTTTTTCGGAATTGTTTTCACTTCTGAAATGAATTTCGAAAACTGGCGCCGCCTGTTCACCTTTACCTGTTTCGGCATTCCGGTCGGGTCCTTGCTGGCTACGCTGGCATTTTTGTCGCTGGCCTGGCATGCCTGGATCGGTGTGCGCGACATCTGGATGGACTACGTCCGTTCCGCTGGCCTGCGTCTGTTCCTGCAAGTACTGACTCTCTTGTGGCTGGTGGGCGCTGTTGTCTACTTTGCAAAAATTCTCTGGAGCTTATAAGCCGTGGCTGCTGTCAAAAATTCCTTACCGCGCCGCCAGTTTGATGTGGTGGTCGTAGGCGCCGGCGGGGCCGGCATGCGTTGCTCGTTGCAGCTGGCACAGGCCGGCTTGTCCGTTGCTGTTTTGTCCAAAGTCTTCCCAACGCGTTCGCACACAGTTGCGGCCCAGGGTGGCGTCAGCGCATCGCTGGGCAACATGAGCGAAGACCATTGGTACTGGCACATGTACGATACCGTCAAGGGTTCCGACTGGCTCGGCGACCAGGACGCTATCGAATTCATGTGCCGCGAAGCACCCAATGCCGTCTACGAACTCGAACACTATGGTATGCCTTTCGACCGTAACGCCGATGGCACCATTTATCAGCGTCCCTTTGGCGGCCATACCGCCAATTTCGGTGAAAAGCCCGTTCAGCGTGCTTGTGCCGCTGCCGACCGTACCGGCCACGCCATGTTGCACACGCTCTACCAGCGCAACGTAGCAGCCCGCACGCAGTTTTTCGTCGAATGGATGGCGCTTGATCTTCTGCGTAATGAAGCAGGCGACGTTCTTGGCGTTACCGCCCTCGAAATGGAAACCGGCGAAATCTACGTGCTGGAAGCCAAGCAAACGGTGCTGGCAACGGGTGGAGCAGGCCGTATCTGGGCTGCATCGACCAACGCCTTCATCAACACCGGCGACGGGTTGGGCATGGCCGCACGTGCTGGCCTGCCTTTGCAAGACATGGAGTTCTGGCAATTCCACCCAACCGGCGTAGCCGGTGCAGGCGTGCTGATTACCGAAGGCGTCCGCGGCGAAGGCGGGATCTTGCTGAATAAAGACGGCGAGCGTTTCATGGAGCGCTACGCGCCTACACTGAAAGACTTGGCGCCGCGCGACTTCGTTTCGCGCTCAATGGATCAGGAAATCAAAGAAGGCCGTGGTTGCGGCGACGGCAGTTACGTTGTGCTCAAGCTCGATCACCTTGGCGCGGACACCATCAAGAAGCGTTTGCCTTCTATCCGTGAAATCGCGATCAAGTTTGCCAACGTGGACCCTATCAAGGATCCTATCCCCGTTGTGCCTACTATCCATTATCAAATGGGCGGCATTCCTACCAATATCTATGGTCAGGTCGTTACTCTGCAGAATGGCGACACCAAGCCAGTCAACGGGCTGTACGCTATCGGCGAATGCGCCGCTACGTCGGTGCACGGCGCCAATCGCCTGGGTACGAACTCCTTGCTCGACCTGATCGTGTTCGGCCGTTCGGCAGGCAACCATATTGTCCAGTCGCACCCAGAACGTCAGCATGCGCACCAGGAAATTCCTCAATCGGCCATCGATTTCTCGCTGGATCGCGTCAACAAGCTTGAAACTCGCACTGGTGGCGAAACGACAGCGGATGTCGGCAATGCCATTCGCATGGCAATGCAGCATCACTGTGGCGTGTTCCGTACGCTTGACCTCCTGAACAAGGGTGTCGACGCCATTGAAAGCCTGGCTCCTCAAGTGGAAAGCCTCTACTTCAAGGACAAGTCCAAGGTCTTCAACACAGCGCGTATCGAAGCGCTCGAAGTCACCAACATGATCGAAGTTGCACGCGCCACGACCAAATCGGCTGCCAACCGCACCGAAAGCCGCGGAGCGCATGCGCTTAACGACCATCCCGAGCGTGATGACGAGAACTGGCTGCGCCATACTTTGTGGTTCTCCGAAGGCAGCCGTCTGGAATATAAGCCGGTCCAAATGAAACCGCTTACCGTAGACAGCATTCCGCCCAAACCGCGGACCTTCTAAGCAGGATATCGAAATGAGTCAAAAACGTATCGTCAAGTTTGAAATCTACCGCTACGATCCAGATAAGGACGAGCGGCCTTACATGCAGAAGCTGGAAGTCGAATTGCAGCCGACCGACAAAATGCTGCTTGATGCCATCATTCGCATCAAGAGCGATGTCGACGACAGCTTGGCAATTCGCCGCTCCTGCCGTGAAGGGGTGTGCGGTTCCGACGCCATGAACATCAATGGCAAGAATGGCCTGGCCTGCACGACCAACCTGCTTGAATTGAAAGAACCCATCGTGCTCAAGCCGTTACCTGGCTTGCCGGTGGTGCGCGACCTCATCGTCGATATGACGCACTTCTTCAATCAGTATCATTCGATCAAGCCTTTCCTGATCAACGATCAGCCACCACCCGAAAAAGAGCGCTTGCAGTCCCCTGAAGCGCGCGAAGAAATCGATGGCTTGTACGAGTGCATCTTGTGCGCCTGCTGTTCCACAGCATGTCCGTCGTTCTGGTGGAATCCTGATAAGTTCGTCGGCCCAGCCGGCTTGCTGCAGGCTTACCGCTTCATCGTGGATACCCGCGACGAAGCTACCGCCGAGCGCCTGGATAATCTGGAAGATCCGTATCGCCTGTTCCGTTGCCATACCATCATGAACTGTGCTGATGTCTGTCCTAAGGGTCTTAATCCTTCTGCTGCTATTGGCAAGATTAAGGAACTTCTGGTCCGTCGCACAATTTAGGGTTTGGATCATTGATGACAACGTTATCAGAACTGGATCGCGTGCGCCTGCGTTGGCGCGCGCGTCGGGGATTGCTGGAAAATGACCTGATCATCACCCGATTTTTAGATCAATACGAAGCCGAATTAACCGACATTGACGTGTCAGCCTTGACCTTGTTGTTTGAGATGGGCGATAACGAATTGCTTGATGTATTGCTGGACCGCGTAGGGTTGGAGGGCGTATACGATACGCCTGATATTCGTCGCCTGGTTACGCAAATGCAGAAGCTTTAATTTTTAAGGAATAATGTGATGCAATTGTCAGATAAAAAAGCCACACTATCGTTTTCTGACGGCAGTGCGCCAATAGAATTTCCCGTATACAAGGGTACTGTTGGCCCCGAAGTTATCGATATCCGCAAGCTGTATGGCCAGACGGGCATGTTTACTTACGATCCAGGTTTTCTTGCCACGGCATCGTGCGAATCGGCTATTACCTATATCGATGGCGATAAAGGCGAATTGCTGTATCGCGGCTACCCCATCGATCAGCTTGCGCAGAAGTGCGACTTCATGGATATCAGCTATCTGATCCTGAATGGCGAACTGCCCAGCAGCACGCAAAAAACAGAGTTCGATTCGCTGGTTACGCACCATTCCATGGTAAACGAGCAATTGCATTTCTTCCTGCGCGGTTTCCGTCGCGATGCGCATCCCATGGCTGTCTTGACGGGGCTTGTAGGGGCGTTGTCCGCTTTCTATCACGACTCCACCGACATCACCAACCCGCATCATCGCCATGTTTCGGCAATTCGTCTGATCGCCAAAATGCCAACTCTGGTTGCCATGGCGTACAAGTATTCGCAAGGCCAGCCTTTCATTTATCCGCAGAATGATTTGTCCTATACAGGCAACTTCCTGCGCATGATGTTTGCCACGCCTTGCGAAGAGTACAAGGTCAATGAAGTCGTTGAACGTGCTCTGGACCGTATTTTCATCCTTCACGCCGATCACGAACAGAATGCGTCGACCTCCACGGTGCGTTTGTGCGGCTCGTCGGGCACGAATCCGTTTGCAGCCATTGCTGCGGGCGTAGGCTGCCTGTGGGGCCCTGCTCACGGTGGCGCCAACGAAGCATGCCTGCAAATGCTCGAAGACCTGCAAGCCAATGGCGGCATCGACAAGGTCGGCGAGTTCATGGAAAAGGTCAAGGACAAGAACTCGGGCGTGCGCCTGATGGGCTTTGGTCACCGTGTTTACAAGAACTACGATCCGCGCGCCAAATTGATGCAAGAAACTTGCAAAGAAGTGTTGTCGGCTTTGGGTCTGGAAAACGATCCTTTGTTCAAGCTGGCAATGGAGCTCGAGCGTATTGCGCTGGAAGATCCTTACTTCGTCGAGCGCAAGCTTTACCCGAACGTCGATTTCTATTCGGGTATCGTGCAACGCGCCATCGGTATTCCTACTTCACTGTTCACCGCCATTTTTGCATTGGCTCGCACAGTGGGCTGGATTGCCCAGTGGAATGAAATGTTGTCGGATCCCGATTACAAAATCGGCCGTCCTCGCCAGTTGTACACCGGTTCGGATTCGCGCGACGTACCTGCCAGCCGTTGATACGCAGTTGAATGGAAAAGCGCCCCATGCGGGCGCTTTTTTTTGGGACATGGTTTGTCTGCTCGGTTCAATAGTCAAAAAGGGCCGCCGAGTATGCTTCGGCGGCCCTTTTTTGTTGATAGCGGATTATAAATCCGCCGCTTTTATAGCTGTACTTGTCCTGCTTCCTGTTGCGCGTCGACAACCGCCAGCGCCGTCATATTGACGATGCGACGTACTGTCGAGCTGGTCGTCAGAATATGCACGGGTCGCGCAGCGCCCAATAATACTGGCCCCATCGCTACCCCATTGCTGCCTGTCATTTTCAGCATGTTGTACGTGATGTTGCCAGTGTCCAGATTAGGTGTGATCAGCAAATTCGCAGGGCCTTTCAGCGTTGAGTCGGGGAAAGCCTTGAGCCGGATTTTTTCCGACAGCGCCGAATCGGCATGCATCTCGCCATCGACTTCCAGGGTGGGTGCGCGTTCCGAGATCAAGCGGCGAGCCTCAGCCATTTTGCGTGAAGACACGGTTGAGCGGCTGCCGAAGTTTGAGTGCGACAGCAAGGCAACCTTGGGTATTACGCCAAAACGAAGAATCTCGTCGGCTGCCTGGATGGTCATGTCGGCGATCTGCTCGGCGCTGGGGTCCTCGTTTACGTGCGTGTCGCAGATAAACAGGGTTTGCGTAGGCAGCATCAACACATTCATCGCCGCATAAGTTTGCGCGCCTGGCTTCAAGCCTATCACTTCCTGTACGTACTTGAGTTGATTGTCGAAGCGGCTGGCGACACCGCATATCATGGCGTCGGCGTCTCCGCGTTGCAGCAGCATGACTGCAATCAGTGAATTGTGCTTGCGCACCATGGCTTTGGCGATGTCGGGGGTGACGCCGTCGCGGCCCTTGAGCTGGTAGTAGGCAGACCAGGTTTCGTTGAAGCGCTCGTCATCTTCAGGGTTGACGATTTCAATGTCTTTGCCGACTTCCAGGCGTAGCCCGAATTTCTTGATGCGCATTTCGATCACGGCGGGGCGCCCCACCAGAATGGGATGCGCGAATTTCTCGTCCACCACGGTTTGCGCCGCACGCAGTACGCGTTCGTCTTCGCCGTCGGCGTAGATCACGCGCTTGGGTGCGCTTTTGGCTTGCATGAAAAGCGGGCGCATCAATTGGCCGGTGTGATACACCAGGCTCATCAGCTTTTGCCTGTAGGCTTCCATATCTTCGATAGGGCGCCTGGCTACGCCCGATGCCATGGCCGCCTCAGCGACCGCCGGGGCGATTTTTACGATAAGGCGAGGGTCGAAGGGTTTGGGAATGATGTAGTCGGGGCCGAACTCCAGCTCTTGGCCGGCATAGGCGGTAGCCACTTCATCGTTTTGCTCGGCTTCGGCCAGTTCGGCAATGGCCTTGACGCATGCCAGCTTCATTTCCTCGTTGATGACGGTTGCGCCCACATCCATGGCGCCGCGGAAAATGAAAGGAAAGCACAGAACGTTATTGACTTGGTTAGGATAGTCGGAGCGGCCTGTGGCGATGATGCAATCGGGGCGTGCCGCCTTGGCGACTTCGGGCCGGATCTCGGGTTCCGGATTGGCCAGGGCAAGGATAAGCGGGCTGCGGGCCATGGTCTTGACCATATCGGCGGTCAGTACGCCGGGTGCCGAACAACCCAGGAAAACGTCGGCGTCAGCGCAGGCGTCGGCCAGCGTGCGTGCGTCAGTGTTCTGCGCGTAACGCGCCTTGTTGGGCTCCATGTTTTCTTCACGGCCCTTCCAAATTACGCCACGTGAATCCACAACGTAGATATTGGATGGTTGCACGCCAAGGTGGACCAGTAGATTCAAGCAGGCAATCGCGGCAGCGCCTGCGCCCGAACACACCAGTTTCACGTCTTCGATTTTTTTGCCGACGACCTTAAGGCCATTGATGATGGCGGCCGAAGAAATGATAGCCGTGCCGTGTTGGTCGTCGTGGAACACGGGGATCTTCATGCGCTCGCGCAGCTTCTTTTCGATGTAGAAGCATTCGGGCGCCTTGATGTCTTCAAGATTCACACCGCCTAGTGTCGGTTCCAGGGCCGCAATGATGTCCACTAACTTGTCGGGATCGTTCTCGTTCAGTTCGATGTCGAATACGTCGATCCCGGCAAATTTCTTGAAGAGGCAGCCTTTGCCTTCCATGACAGGCTTGGCCGCGAGCGGCCCTATGTTGCCCAGTCCCAGAACAGCCGTACCGTTGGTAATTACCCCCACAAGGTTGGAGCGCGAGGTGTACATGGCAGCGGCGTCTTCGCCGTTGGCATAGATGTTCATGCAGGCAAATGCCACGCCAGGAGAATAGGCCAGCGACAGGTCGTCCTGGTTGGCCAGCGGCTTGGTTGGCATGACCGATATTTTCCCCGGGGTAGGGTAGGCGTGGTAATCCAGTGCAAGTTTTTCGAGGTCGGCGTTAGTGTCCATTTAGGCAGCTCCTGAATAGAAATCAATGAGTAATAAAGTTAGGAAAATTCGGGTTTTGGCGGCGCTTGTTCTTATATTGTGCGCTTGGTTTGTACGGAGATCGTTACGCTACCACATGCCGCAAGTGTAGTGCGGCCATGAGCCGCATGTTCAGTACATTTTCTGCGCGAACCTTCTGGAAAAACAGCTGCTTTCGCAGGAAACTATACAAGGTGTTTGTTAATGCCAACGCTTTCCAGGTTTTACCAGGCATTTCCAGTGTTTCGGTTTGCCCCCCATGGCTTCGTAGGTATACTAATGCGAATACGGCTTATCAAGGCGTCGTACGTTGCCTTCTGCCCCGCTATCCGCTAACCGGTCTGGCCGTGTCGCGGAAGGTTGTTCCCTGCATCATAAGAGTGAGACACTCGGATAGGTGAAGCGCATATATGTCATCGGAAATAGAACTTTCATCCAATTCTTACCTGTTTGGTAGTAACGCCCCATATGTCGAGGATCTCTATGAGTCCTACCTCGATAATCCTGGCTCTGTGCCAGATGAGTGGCGTGCTTATTTCGACCAGTTGCAGCATCAGCCTGCAACCGATGGTCGCGAGATTACTCGCGACCAGGCTCATGCGCCTATTGTCGAATCATTTGCACAGCGCGCCAAGGCTAATGCCTTTGTTGCCCGTGCCCAAGAGCCTGATCTTGCCGTTGCCGGCAAGCAGGTTTATGTCCAGTCCATTATTGCCGCTTATCGGTCGCTGGGTTCGCGTTTTGCCGAACTCGATCCGCTCAAGCGTCATGACCGTCCAGTAATTCCTGATCTTGATCCCGGTTCCTATGGCTTGACCGAAGCTGACCTTGATCAGGTCTATTCCGCGACCAATACCTATTTCACCAAAGCCGACACCATGACCATGCGCGACATGCTCAAGGCTTT
>DATJCP010000183.1:0-13101 GCA_035514715.1 Candidimonas sp. | reverse complement strand
GGACTATCATTTCGACCCGCAAACCAATGTCATCGACGTTCAGATCAGCAGGCTGCGCCAGAAAATAGATGGCCCCTTCGCCCTCCCGCTCATACATACCGTGCGTGGAACAGGCTATATGATTTCGGCAAGCGGCGGCGTGCAGCCGGAACTACAGCCATGAAGCACCGCCTTCATGAAACGCTGCATGAAGTCTGGGGCTCGGTCGCCTTTCGGTTAACGCTCAACTACAGCCTGTTCGCGCTTGCGACATCACTGGTCTTGCTGGCCTTCTTTTACTATCAGACTGTCGGAATACTGGAGTCTCAATTTTCCCGGCAAGTGGCGACCACTGCACAACGGATGAGCGCCCATTTCGACCAGCGGGGCCTGCCGGGGCTGCTCAATGAGATCAACCTGGAGCTGGCCGACAAGGTGAACTCCGATACCGAAATGTTCCTGCTGCTCGATCAGCAGGGACAGATGCTGGCCGGCAATATCGAGCCGGATGCCGCCTTGCTGGCGCTGGAACAATCCGGCACCAATCATGCGGTAACGCTAAGAGGCCACGCCGCGCATGGTTATCTGGTAGCCCGGCGCCTGCCGGATGGCTCCAAGCTGATCGTCGGCCACGACCTGCGCGATCTGCACGAAATAACGCAACTCATCAAGCGTATCAGCCTGGTCGCGATCAGCGTGACCGCCGTGCTTATACTGCTGGGCGCCTATCTATTTCGACGTACGCTGCAACGCCGCGTCGAGGTCATTCGCCGGACTGCCACGCAAATCAGCGCCGGCCAGCTTACGCAACGCATACCTGTGGGCCACAGGCAAGACGAGTTCGCGCTGTTGACCCGCGACATCAATCATATGCTGGACCGAATCGAACAACTCATGAACGGCGTACGTAATGTCTCCGATTCGGTAGCCCATCATTTGCGCACCCCGCTGACAAGGATACTGGCGCGGCTGCGTACGGCGCTTCGCCCCGACAGCACTTATGACGAATTGAGAAACAGCATCGTTTTCCTGGCTGGCGAAATAGAAGACCTGGCCAAGGTCTCTGAAAAGCTGCTGCAAATCGCCGAGTTTGAATCCGGCACCAGAAGAAAGAAATTCGAAGCCGCCCGTCTGGATATCATCGCCAGTGACGTCGTCGAACTATACGAGGCCATAGCGGAAGAAAGGCACGCCACCCTGCGCCTTGCCAGCAGTGGCCCGGTTTGCGTGCTGGGTGATCGCGACTTACTGGCTGGCGCCATTGCCTGCCTGGTCGACAATGCTCTGAAGTACGCAGGCGGCAAAGCCCATATCCTGGTGAAAGTCGAGGCGATAGAACGGTTAGACCAAGTCAGAATTACCGTGGCTGATAACGGACCAGGCATTCTGCCCGGCAAACAACGGCGGATCGGCGAGCGTTTCTACCGTCTGAACCACGACATACCAGGCCATGGCCTGGGCTTGGCCACCGTTATCGCAATTGCGCGCCTGCACGACGCGTCATTCGAACTTCACAACACCGATCCTGGGTTCAGCGTAAGCCTTGCATTTGCTTCGCCTATCGCATCAGACCAAGGTTAGTACTGGCCCATGAAATCCCGCTTGCCGACTTCAACGCCATTGTGGCGCAGGATGGCGTAGGTGGTGGTGACGTGGAAGAAGAACTGCGGCAAACCATAAGTCAGCAAGTAAGACTGGCCGTTGAATTTCTTCTCTTTGGGCGTGCCTGGGCGCGTGACGATAACGCGATCTTCATTGCCATCGATCTGGGCCGGCGTAAATCCATCGATAAAAGCCAGTGTTTTTGCGATCAACTCATGCAGATCGGCAAAGGTTTGCTGGTTATCCTCGAACTTGGGCACTTCGGCGCCAGCTAGGCGAGCCGATACGCCGCGAGCAAAGTCGGTGGCGACTTGTACTTGGCGAACCAAGGGAAACATGTCGGGAAAAAGACGCGCCTGCAGTAAGGCGTTGGGGTCGATTTTCTTGGCAACCGCATGCTCTTCAGCCTTGCTCAAGACAGCGTCCATGCTGTTTAGCATTTGTTTGAACACAGGAAGCGAAGCGGCGTAGAGAGAGATTGTCATGATGATTCCTAATTAAGAAGTGGGATGATTATAGGCATCATGACAACAACACGTTGAAAAGACTAAAAAAACCATGCCGCCAAGGCTAAATTCGCGCTTCCTCCAGCCCGTGGCACGCTGCCTGGCTGTCGCCATACGAGCGCGTAGCCGGCGCCTCGATGCGGCAACGCTCGTTCGCATGGGGGCAGCGCGGATGGAAGGTACAGCCTGTGGGAGGGTTCAAGGGATTGGGCACCTCGCCCCCAACTGGAACGCGAGCGCGGCCAGCGCCTGTCAGGTCCGGAATGGCGCCAAGCAGCATGCGCGTATACGGATGGCGCGGGTTGGCGAATAATTCATCGCGCGTGGCAACTTCCACTAGCCGGCCCAGGTACATCACCCCGATGCGATCAGCCACGTGGTGAACCACAGCCAGGTTGTGCGAAATGAATAGGTAAGTCAGCCCCAGATCGCGCTGCAAATCCTTCATCAAATTCAATACCTGCGCCTGTACAGACACGTCCAGGGCTGATGTAGGCTCGTCGCAAACCAGGAATTCCGGCCCCAACGCAAGCGCGCGCGCAATCGAAATGCGCTGGCGCTGTCCACCCGAAAACTGATGCGGGTAACGGTTTTGATCGTTGGGGTCCAAACCTACCTGGGCCAGAAGCTCGTCTACCTTGCTACGCTGTTGTGCTGGCGTCATACGCGTATGCGTGGCCAGGGGCTCGGCGATGATACGCCCAACGCGCCACCGCGGATTCAAGCTGGCGTACGGATCCTGGAAGATCATCTGCAGCCGTTTGCGCATAGCATGCCGCGCTTTGCGACTCATGGTCTGGACCGCTAGTCCGTCGAACTCGATGCTGCCGTGCGTCGGCTGGTACAGGCCGGCCAGCAGCCGGGCAATCGTCGACTTGCCGCAGCCCGATTCGCCCACCAGCGCCAGCGTTTCTCCCTTATTGATGTGAAACGACACGCCGTCCACCGCGCGCAGCGTGACGCGCGGCTTGCGGTGAATGACACGGTCCAGCCATGGCATGGACACATCGAACCAACGCGCGGTATCTTTGACCCGTATGAGCGGTTGTTCAGTTGAACTCATGAATGCTCCTGTGCATGCAGCCAACAGGCGGCGCGGCTTGCCGCCGCGGGTAAGAGCTCGGGCCGCTCCTGGTTGCAGCGCGGCATAGTGAACGTGCAGCGCGGATGAAAGGCGCAGCCCGATGGTATGGCGTTAAGTCGCGGCATGCTGCCGTCGATCTGCACCAGCCGCTCGACATTCTTATCAAGCACAGGAATAGATCCCATGAGTCCCGCTGTGTAGGGATGCTGCGGGTGGCGGATGACATCAGCCACAGGCCCGATCTCGACGATACGGCCCGCATACATGACGGCCACGCGGTCAGCCGTCTCGGCAATGACACCCATGTCGTGCGTGATCAGCATGACCGCAGCACCCTGCGATTTACACAAGGCCTTGAGCAAATCGATGATTTGCGCCTGTATGGAAACATCCAACGCTGTGGTGGGTTCGTCTGCCACGATAAGCTTGGGCTCGGCTGCAAGAGCCAATGCAATGACAACCCGCTGCCGCATGCCACCCGAGAACTGATGCGGATAGTGATCAATGCGCTCACGTGCCGCCGGGATACCTGTGGACTCCAACAGTTCAATAGCACGCTCGCGCGCCTGCTTTTGCGATAGCGGCAAGTGCGTGACTATGGTCTCGGTAAGCTGCTGGCCTATGGTGTACAAAGGGTTGAGCGAAGTTAGCGGATCCTGGAAAATGGCTCCAATTTCGCGTCCGCGTATGCGGCGCATTTGATCGTCAGGCAGGTTGTCGATGCGTTTGCCATTCAACAGAATTTCGCCGTCCGAGATCCTCCCCGGAGGATCAAGCAGCCCGATAATAGACGCGCCGGTAAGCGATTTCCCTGCACCCGATTCGCCCACCACGCCCAGGATTTCGCCCTGCGCGATGGAAAAACTAACGTCTTGCAAGGCTTTTAACGTACCGCGTCGACTGGGAAATTCGACGTTCAGATTTCTTACTTCAAGAAGTTCGGTCATGCATATGCCCGTTCAATTCAGCTTGGGATTGAGCGCGTCGCGCAGCCAATCGCCCAACAGGTTGACCGAAAGCACCAGCAACACCAGCATCAGGCCGGGGAAGATAGTGATCCACCACTCGCCGGAAAACAGAAAGTCATTTCCGATGCGTATCAGCGTGCCGAGAGACGGTGATGTCGGCGGCACCCCTACCCCAAGGAAGGAAAGCGTGGCTTCGGTGATGATGGCCGTAGCCAAATGCACTGTAGCCAGCACCAGGACGGGTCCCATGACATTAGGCAGCACATGGCGGAACATGATGACAAGCGGCGCGACGCCGATAACGCGCGCTGCCTGTACGTATTCACGGTTTTTCTCCACCATGGCCAGGCCGCGAACCGTACGCGCATATTGCGGCCAACCGGCTAGTGCGATAGCCCCTACCAGCACAGGAAAAGCCAGTATGTCGTGCAACTCGCGCGGCATCGCTGCACGTGCGACGCCATCAATCAGCAAGGCAATGAGAATCGCCGGAAACGACAACTGCACGTCGGCCACCCGCATGATGAATGCGTCAACGCGCCCGCCCACATAACCGGCCAACAGCCCCAGGCATATACCGGCAATCAGCGCCAGTACGACAGATGCCAGGCCGATAAGCAAAGAAACCCGAGTACCGTAAAGCAGCGCGGAATAAAGGTCGCGGCCCTGGCTGTCGGTTCCCAACAGGAAATTCCATTGCCCATTCTCCATCCACACAGGAGGCAGCAACGCATCGAGAAGCTCGACCGAGGTCAGGTCGAAAGGATTATGCGGCGCCACCCACTGCGCGCCGAACGCCCCGACCATAAGCAGCACGAAAAGCACTGTGGACATCCAGGCAACCGGCGTATGGCGCCACGACCAGACCAGGTCGCTATCGGCCCAGCGTTTCAATAACGTTTTCATCAATGCCCCCCCGGACGTCCCAGATTGCTGCGCAGCCGGGGGTCGACCACAAAGTAAAGCAGGTCGACGATGAGGTTAATGCACACAAATACCAGCGCAATCAGGCAAAGATAAGCGGCCATCACGGGCACATCGGCAAACTGCACGGCCTGGATGAAAAGCAAACCCATACCTGGCCACTGGAAGACAGTTTCAGTGACGATGGCGAACGCGATAATGCCGCCCAGCTGCAAGCCGGTAATCGTAATAACGGGTACAAGCGTGTTCTTGAGCGCATGGCCAAAATGGATGGCGCGTTTGCGCAAACCGCGGGCACGCGCAAACTTGATGTAATCGGTACGCAGGACTTCGAGCATTTCAGATCGCACCAGCCGTAATACCAGGGTAAGCTGAAACAGCGACAGCGTAATGGCCGGCAAGATCAGGTGCTTCCAGCCATCGACGGTAAGCATTCCCGTGCTCCACCACCCCAGCTTTACCACCTCGCCACGCCCGTAACTTGGCAGCCAGCCCAACATCACGGAAAACACGAGAATCAGCAAGATGCCTATCAGGAAGGTAGGCAAAGATACGCCCAACAGCGAAAATGCAAGAATGACCTGCGACCCTTTGCCTTTGCGTCGCAACGCGGTATATACCCCCAACGGAAGCCCAACAACAAGCGCCAGCACGGCCGCTGCCACCGAAAGCTCTACGGTTGCGGGCAGGCGATCACGTAGCATTTCAGACACCTTCTGCCCCTGGCGCAGCGACAGCCCGAAATCGCCGCGTGATGCATTAGCGACAAAATAGGCAAATTGAACGGGCGCGGATCTATCCAGGCCCAGACTATGGCGCAGTTCGATACGGTCCTGTTCGGTGGCGTCCTGCCCCAGCATGATGGTGACGGGGTCCCCGATATAGCGGAACAGGACGAAGGCCAGCAAAGCGACCGTCAGCATGACAGCCACCGCCTGAACCAGGCGGCGCAAGATAAAAGGCAGCACGATGGGTTAGTCTATTGTGACCCAGTCGGCAGTCAAGCGGTTATCGGCACGGTGCACAACATTGACGTTCTTGCGCATAGCCCATGGGATGACCTGGTCATGCAGCGGAATATGGCCGAACTCGCTGGCATGAATTTCCAGCACTTTTTGTATGGCCGCATCGCGCTTGGCAGCATCGGTCTCGGTTTTGATCTGCTTGATCAGCTTGTCGGCTTCGGGGTTGGCATAACCGCCGAAGTTGAACGAACCGTCTGCCCCTTCACCCTTGCTGTGGATCAGGCTTTGCAAAGTGTATAAAGCGTCGAACGTGGGCACGCCCCAGCCGAACAGGTAAGCGCTGGAGTCGAACGACTGCACTTTGGGGAAGTACGTGGCGCGCGGCATGGCGTTAAGCGTTGCCTTGACGCCAACCTTGGCCCACATGCCGACGACTGCCTGACAAACGGCTTCATCGTTGATATAGCGATTGTTCGGGCAATCGAGGGTGAAATCGATATTGTTCTCGTAGCCGGCCTCTTTCAGCAGGCTGCGGGCCTTTTCGACATCGTAGGGAACGCGCTGTGCAAGGCCTTGCGACCAACCATGCACTTGCGGTGCGATCATGGTGCCGGTAGGTGACGATGAGCCGCGCATTACGGCCTTCTTGATGGCCTCGACATCAATGGCCCGGTAAAGCGCTTCACGCACGCGCACATCGGCAAAAGGGTTTTTGCCCTTGACGCTGGAATACTTCAATTCCGGGTTTTTCTGGTCCAGGCCCAGATAAATGGTGCGGTATTCATTGCCTTCAACCACTTTTGCCTGCTGCTTGATGCGGGCAAGGTCTTGTGCCGGAGGGTCAAGGATGAAATCGATCTCGCCTGACAGCAAGGCTGCCGTACGCGTTGCGTTTTGCTTGATTGGCGTATAGACCACTTCGGTCACATTACCAACCTTATTGGGCTTGCCCCACCAATCGGGGTTCTCAACGAAGACTGTACGGACGTCGACTTCGCGGGATTTCAGCTTGTATGCGCCGGTGCCATTAGCATTGCGTGCCGAAAAGGTTTCCTGCTTCTTGGAAAAATCCTGTGGCGCCGTGGCGTCGTTTTTGTCGGCCCAGTCACGATTCATGATGAATACGTTAGTTAGCTGGCGCAGCAAAACTGGGTTGGGTCCGCCTGTGATCACCTCGACGGTACTGTCATCAACCTGCTTGACGTCGGTAATGCCATTGACGTACGCCTTGAAATTGGACGTAGGCGACAGGGCGCGCTTGATGGAGAACACCACATCGTCCGCGGTAAATGGCGTGCCGTCGTGAAACTTGACGCCTTCCCTTAGTTTGAAGCGCCAAACGGTGGGCTCGGGTTGTTCCCAGGAAAGGGCCAGGCCCGGGGTTAGCTTGAAGTCTTTATCGTAGGCAACCAGCGTATCGTACACATAGCTGGACGCTGCAATGGTCAGGCCCTCGTTCTGCGCATGCGGATCGAGAGTGAGGATATCGCCCTGACTGGCCCAGCGCAATGTTTTGGCATGGCCTATTGCAGGAACGGCAAGAGCAGCGGCGAGTGCGACGGCAACTAAGGTTTTACGCATGAAATCCACCTGACAAGTAACTGAAATTGACGTGATATTGCCCCAGGCTATGGTGTACGTCAATCATCGTTTGTCCGGTCTGCGTACTACAGTTATATAGTTATACGCGCCGCCGCCACTCGTAGGCCACCTATTTTGCTTTCAAACACGTGCTCATGAAGGCCTTGCGTTCATCGCCCTTCAAGGCTTTGGTGGTTGCGTCGGCATTGCAGGTCTTCATGCGCTGCTGGGAAGAGGTCAGCTCTTTACCCGGCGCAGCGGTTTCGCCTTTCAGGCAACTGCTCATGAACGCTTTACGCTCATCGCCTTTCTTGTCATTGGCATCTTGATTGCATGTGGTCATGCGTTCTTGTTGCGCCGTTTTGGCCTTGGGCGCGGTAGTGGAGGTCTCGGCCTTGGCTGGCGTAGCAGTTGCCGAATAAGCCGGCACGGCAGCCAAACCGCCCAAAATGGAAGCAGTCAATAAAAGTCGGGCAAAAACTGTCATAGCGTCACCTCAAGTAAATAAGCGAATTGCCGCCTGTATAGTGAAACGAAAGCGGCGAAGGTGCAAGTGCGAAGACGGAAACTGACTGTCTTTAACGTTTATTTCTGTTAACGCGTCGCCAATACGTACACGCCTTGTATCAGGTAAACGACGCCTATGGTCATGACTATCCAGCGGGTCCAGAGCCGGAACTGGTGGTCGGTCAGCTTATCGAGCACGAGCTTGCTCAGGCTAGTGCCCAGAATAGCCATCGCTACAGCAAGGCCCATGGCCCACTCATCCGCACGGGCTTGATCACCCAGTATATTGATGAAATAAACCAGCTTGGCCATGTGGGAAAAAGTCTGGCAAGCTGCCTTGGTAGCCACAATGGATCTACGGTCCATTTCGTTACGCACGAAAAACACATCCAGCAAGGGCCCTGACACACCTGCCATGAACTGCATGCAGGTGTTCAGGAAGCCGCATAGCTCGGCACCAAGCCGGCTGTCTGCCTGCGGCACGAACCTGGCCGGCACCAATACCGCCAGGAACGGGATAATTCCCAGGGAGATGAGCACGAACGCCTTGTCGGGTACAAAGCCGACAAGGGAAAACAGGGCTGCGGCAACCAGCAGGCCTGCGATATAACGCAAGAAAATCCGATAGTTGACGTTACGGCGCCACATGATCGCCCGCCAGCCATTGGAAGTCATTTGCGCGGTGCCGTGCAACACCATGGCGGTAGATACAGGCAGATAGGCAATCAAGATGCCCATCAGCACCATCCCGCCCGCCATGCCGAACACTCCGGAAATAAAGGACGTGCCCAGCACGGACAAAGACACCAACAACAAAAGACCAACTTGCAAAGTTTCCTCCAGAAACTACGACTATTGCGAAATCACAAAATGCGTAACAAAAAACCCATATTAGAATACGCTCCATCATGATCAGTATCGATTTTCGTGGCAAGGTAATCAATTGGCGGGCGCAGGCTGTGCTATGCCTATTACTGCTTGCTATTGTATTGCGAGCATCGATACCTATCGGCTACATGCCGCACACCGGCGCTTTGCGCGACGGCCGCATCGAAATCACCTTTTGCACCACGGCTGGCAACGAAGCAAACGTACCCAGCACCCTGGCCGGCTTATTCGCCGACGACAACGAGCACAATAACAATGCGTTGTCAGGCACCGACTGTCCCTTCGGGATACTGATCCATCAAGCGCTGGGCACCCCCGGACCGTCAGCGATAGCAATGCCGCTATCCGCAGCCCGGTCAATACCGGCTGTTTTCTTCGATAACCAGGCTTTGCCCGCCCTGGGGGCTCAAGGCCCTCCTGTGGGCTCGCGCGCCCCGCCCTTCTTTCTCAGTTGATCGCAATCTGCAAAGTTCGCCGACCTGGCGCAGGCGGATTGTCGACGCACGTCCTCACTGTCGCAATTAATACTGAGAAGAAGTCCCATCATGACAAGAAACACCGCATTCCTCCGTCACACCTGGCTCGTGGCCATAATTTCGGCATCATTCCCCGCGTGGTCGCAAACGGACAAAGCCCCTTCAATTACAACGCTGGACACCGTTGTCATTACCGGAGTCGCTCCCGAGTCGCCACTGACATTCATCACCGACCCCAAAAAACCACGCCAACCCATACCAGCCAGCGACGGCACCGACTATCTAAAAACCATTCCTGGCTTTTCTGCCATTCGCAATGGCGGCAGCAACGGCGATCCGGTATTGCGCGGAATGTTCGGTTCAAGGCTGAATATTCTGACCAACGGCACCTCGATGCCGGGCGCCTGCCCCGGCCGCATGGATGCGCCAAGCTCGTATATTTCACCTGAAACGTTTGACAGCCTGACTGTCATCAAAGGACCGCAAACCGTCCTATGGGGCCCCGGCGCCTCTGCCGGCACCATAAAATTCGACCGTCAAGCCCCCGGCTTTACCGAGCCTGGCATCCTTTTCGACGGCGTATTGACGGGCGGCTCTTGGGGCAGAAACGACCAAGCCGTCGACCTTGCTGCAGGCACGGAGAAAGCTTACGCCCGCGTCACAGCCAATCATTCACATTCGCAAGACTACAAAGATGGCGACGGCAATATCGTCGCGTCCCGATGGGACAAATGGAATGCCGACGTCGCATTGGGGATCACACCAGACGTGGACACCTTGATCGAACTAAGCGCCGGAACCGGCGACGGCGAAGCCCGCTATGCTGGACGCGGCATGGACGGCAGCCAGTTCAAACGCGAAAGCCTTGGATTGCGTTTTGAAAAGCAAAACATTAGCGGTTCATTGAAGAAAATTGAAGCCCAGGCCTATTACAACTACGCCGATCACGTCATGGACAACTACAGCTTGCGACCTTTCAAGCCAGCGGGCGCCATGGGCATGCGCATGGCATCCAATGTGGATCGCGCCACATGGGGCGGCCGCTTTGCCGGCACATGGGACCTGACTGACAGGCTAAGCCTTGTTACCGGTATGGATTTCCAGGAAAGCGAGCACCGCAAACGCAGTGCAATGGGCATGAACGCACAGTCCTACAGCAAGCAACCTTGGATAAAAGATGCGGCATTCAGCAATACCGGCCTATTTGGGGAAATGACCTGGCATGTAGGCGATGCCAACCGGATCATAGGCGGCGCCCGCATAGACTGGGCATCAGCCAAGGATTTCCGAAAAACCACCGGCAGCGGCATGATGCAAATGCCCAATCCCAGTTCAGGCAAAAAGCGCAGCGACACCTTGCCGAGCGGCTTTTTGCGCTACGAACACGATATAAGCGGCTTACCCGCAACGGCCTATATCGGTCTGGGTCATACAGAACGATTCCCCGATTACTGGGAGCTTTTTTCACCCACTCGCGGGCCGTCCGGTTCCCCTAACGCATTCCTGGGAATCAAACCCGAAAAAACAACGCAACTGGACTTTGGCGCCCAATACAAAACCGAACAACTGGATGCCTGGTTTTCGGGATACGCCGGATACGTAAACGACTTCATTTTGTTCGACTACTCTGGCACGACGCAAGCCAGCAACGTCAATGCTCGTATCCTGGGTGGCGAACTTGGCGTCTCGTACAAGCTTTCGCCTCGCTGGACACTGGGTAGCACCCTGGCTTATGCCTGGGGAGAAAATCGCAGCAACGGCTCTGCCTTGCCGCAAATACCACCACTCGAAGCACGTTTGAGCGCAAGCTATGAAAGCGGCAATTGGTCGGCCGGAGCACTATGGCGACTTGTGGCGCCCCAAAAACGCTATGCGCTTGACCAAGGCAATGTCGTCAGCAAAGACTTTGGGCCCAGCGCTGGTTTTGGCATCTTTTCGCTAAACAGCGGATACACGGTCAACAAACAAGTGCGCTTCACCTTCGGTGTGGACAATCTGTTTAACAAAACCTATAGCGAGCACCTGAATCTGGCTGGCAACGCCGGATTTGGCTATGCCGCCAATACCGCCATCAACGAGCCCGGCCGCACGGTCTGGGCCAGCGTCAGCCTTAAGTACTAAGACTGGCAAAACCGCCGCACTGCAAAGCACCTGTGCAGACGCTCCTGGCTGCACAGGCAGGCCCTCGGACAAACGGCAACATTTTGATTCATATCAAGATGCCGTCTGAATAACCATGTTGTGATTATGGTAATTATTCAACACCGGGGAATCACCATGCGTAAAAGCATTACCGCCGCATTCTGTGCGGCCGCCGCGTTGGCTTTTGGGGCAACCGCCGCAGCCGCTCAACCCTCTTCAGCCGAACTGCGAGAAACCGCGAGCAAGCTGTTCCAGCCTATTCCAGAGGCCCAAGTCGTTATCAAAGACAAAAAGCTTTCCGCCGAACAAATCGAACTGGGAAAATGGCTGTTCTTTGAACCCAGACTTTCAAAAAGCAACATCATCAGCTGCAACACTTGCCACGCTATCGGCACTGGCGGCGCCGACAATATCTCGACGTCCATCGGCCATGGCTGGCAGCAAGGGCCACGCAACTCGCCCACCGTGTTTAACGCCGTTTTCAATGCCGCCCAATTCTGGGACGGCCGTGCCGCCGACCTGAAAGAGCAGGCTAAAGGTCCTGTACAGGCCAGCGTCGAAATGAACGCAACGCCCAAGCACGTAGAAGACACCCTGCGCAGCATTCCTGAATATGTCGAGTTCTTCGCCAAGGCCTTCCCCGGCGAGAAGCAAGCCGTCACATTCGACAACATGGCAACCGCCATCGAAGCATTCGAATCGACGCTGACCACACCGAACTCGCGTTTCGACCAGTTCCTGGCCGGCAAGGAAACACTTAACGGTACCGAACTGAAAGGCCTGAATCTGTTCGTCAACAAGGGTTGCGTATCGTGCCACTCCGGCATCAACGTTGGCGGCCAAGGCTACTTCCCGTTTGGCGTGATCAAGAAGCCAGGCGCCGATGTCCTGCCTGTGGAAGACAAGGGCCGCTTTACCGTGACCAACACGGCTTCCGATGAATACGTGTTCCGTGCAGGCCCCTTGCGCAACATTGCCCTGACGGCGCCTTACTTCCATAGTGGTGAAGTGTGGGATCTGGAACAGGCCGTGGCAATTATGGGTTCGAGCCAATTAGGGCATGAGCTGAATAATGACGAAGTCAAAGCCATTACCGCGTTCTTGCACACCCTGACCGGCGATCAGCCGCAAGTGGTGTACCCCATCTTGCCCCGTAGCACCTCTGCTACGCCCAAGCCACAGCATTAATACCTTGCACCGGGCTGGCGCCGCCAACCCGGGATGCATCTATGTCATATGCAGTTGGGCTTCCGTCTGCGACTGCAGTTCATCAAACGAAAGCCCGTCATTCATTGCAATGACTTTCAAGCCTTGCGGCGTCACTTCCAAAACAGCCAAATCAGTATAAATACGGCTAACCACACCCAGGCCCGTCAAGGGAAGCGTACATTGCTTTACCAACTTGGGGGTACCGTCTTTAGCGTTGTGCTCCATCAGGATAAAAACCCGCTTCGCACCCACGGCCAGATCCATCGCACC
>DATJCP010000182.1:0-6363 GCA_035514715.1 Candidimonas sp. | reverse complement strand
GCCAGCAATACGAGGAAGAGCGCTATCGAGAGCGTCTGGTTTATCACTTACAAAAACGCGCTGCGCAGCTCGGGCTCACCCTCGTGCCTCAAGCGGCGCCGGCTACCTAAAAAAACCATCAAAAAAATCAATGGCTTATGTTTAGTTTCTTGAGAGAAAGAAAGGAAAGCAAATACAACAACCCCACAGCACAAAAAAAAGCGGCCCTTAAAAAAGGACCGTAACTGATTCCAACCGCGTCAAAAACCTAAATAGCCATCCGGGCAATTTCCTGATACGCAGCAACCAAACGATTACGCACCTGAACAGTCGCCTGAAACGCAATCCCGGCCTTCTGCATATCAATCATCACATCATTAAGCGCCACATCCGGAGCACCCATCTGGAAAGCCCGGCCCTGAGCAGCAGCGCTATTCTGCATCTGGGAAACTCGCCCTAACGAACGAGACAACTCAGCGGCAAAGCCGCCAGAATCGGCCACAGTACTTGTTGGACGCAGCGAACCAGCCGACGCCGCTTGGGCAACCGCACGCATCTGCGAAAGCATATTTTCGATTGCGGATAAATTTTGTATAGCCATAAGTATAGATAGTATCCAAATACGCGAAACTCTCACGCCTGGCTACTGTACCCAACATCACCCAACACCAACCACTACATCAAGCACCAAAACACCCGTCTTTTCTCGCCTTAGCCGCACCCACCCCAAAGGCTATAGTCTTCGCTCCAGAAACTCCCGAAAGTGTGCAACAGCGCATTTCACCCTCCGCTTATTCCATAAGAGCTAAATGAGCCCCAAAAGCAGCGTTTTTCAACGCTTGCCCGCTTTGCTTTTCAAGCAATAATTCACACTCCCTTATTTCTGTCTCGCCGCATGTACACCTTGCCAATCACCAGCTCGACGTTCTCGCTCGACCAGAACCATCAAAGCGATAGAGGTCGTCAATGAGCCAATCGGCTGCTTTATTGGCCCGCTTTCCGGCCCTTGGAAAACTTAGCGCCCTGCCCAAGCCCCTACAACTAGGGCTTGCCGCGGCCGCCGTTGCCATTGTCGCCGTACTGTTACTTTGGACCCGGGCCCCAGACTATAAAGTCCTGTTTTCAAACCTTGAAGACCGCGACGGCGGAGCCATTGTGGCTGCGCTAACGCAAATGAACGTGCCTTATCAGCTTGCCGCCACCGGCAACGCCATACTGGTGCCGGCAGACAAGGTGCACGAAGCCCGTCTGCAACTGGCTCAGCAAGGTTTGCCGCGCAGCGGCGAAGCTGGGTTCGAGCTCATGGACAAGACTCGCTTCGGCGCCAGCCAGTTTACCGAGCAGGTCAATTACCAGCGCGCACTGGAAGGCGAAATCGTCAGTTCCATCCAGGCTTTGCACGCTGTGCAAAATGCCCGTTTGCACTTGGCTATACCGCGCGAATCCTTATTCGTACGCGATCGCCA
The DNA here is from genome assembly GCA_035514715.1 of Candidimonas sp. Taxonomy (GTDB): domain Bacteria; phylum Pseudomonadota; class Gammaproteobacteria; order Burkholderiales; family Burkholderiaceae_B; genus Pollutimonas. Next base: position 4,918 of record DATJCP010000182.1, on the reverse strand, counting down.
GGCGCCAACCGCATCCGTGCTGCTAACGCTATACCCCGGCCGCAGCTTGAGCGAAGCCCAAGTCGCCGCCATTACGTGGCTGGTCTCGTCCAGTGTTCCCAACCTGGCGGCCGACAAGGTGTCGGTAGTGGATCAGAATGGGCGCTTGCTCACTGCCCCCACTGGCGAAGCCGGTGCCGACAACACCCGACGCAACCTGGTCAACGATATCGAGACACGCACCGTGCAGCGCATCCTGACATTGCTCAACCCGCTGGTCGGGCCAGGCAATGTGCGCGCACAAGTCAGTGCCGATGTGGATTTCTCCCAGCGTGAACATACCTCCGAAGTCTATCGCCCGAATCAAAAACCAGGCGAAGCCGCTGTACGTAGCGAGCAAACCAGCGCATCCATGCAAGGCAATGTATTGCCTCCAGAAGGCGTACCAGGCGCACTGACCAACCAGCCTCCGGTCAATGCCACAGCGCCTATCGTTGCTCCACCGCAAGCCGGCGCGGCCCCCAATCAGGTCAACCCCAATGCTGCCGCGAATGCGGCAAACCCTGGCGCCAACACAACAACGACGCTGGCCGCCAATGGCCCTCTGTTGCAAGGCACTGGCAACAGCCGCAACGACGCCACCATCAACTACGAAGTCGACCGTACCATCAGCCACGTCAAAGACCCATTAGGCAAGCTGCAACGCCTATCGGTGGCTGTCGTCGTCAACTACCGCAACAACGATGGCAAGTCCGAAGCGCTTCCGCCCGAAGAGCTTGAAAAGTTGAACGATCTGGTCAAGCAGGCTATGGGCTATTCGACAGATCGCGGCGACACCTTAAGCGTGGTCAACAGCGTGTTCAGCGATGACACCCCTGCTGCTCCGCCGGTCTGGGAAAACCCGATTTATCTCGATTACGCGATGCAATTGGCTAAATACCTGCTTATCGCACTGCTGGTATTCCTGGTGTGGCGCAAGCTGATCAAGCCAATGATGGATGCCGCTGCAGCCGAGAAAGAACAAACCGCTGCGGAAGCTGCCGAAATTGCCAACAACCGCGAACAAATGGCGGCGGCGGAACGGCGTGCATCAGAAATCACCCGCTACGAAGAAAATATGACTACGGCCCGTACCATGGCCGAAAAAGACCCGCGTGCCGTCGCAATGGTGCTGCGCTCATGGATGGAAAAGAAAGATGGCAATCGTTGAACCCAACCTGGACCGCTGCGCAATCCTCATGATGTCTTTGGGTGAGGATGCCGCGGCGGAGGTATTCAAGTACCTGAGCGCGCGCGAAGTCCAAATGATAGGCTCGGCCATGGCCAACCTGAAGCAGGTCACCCGCGCCGACGTGGATGGCGTGCTGGAAGATTTCCGCCAGGAAGCCGACCAATTCATGGCCGTTACCCTGGGCTCGGATGAGTACATACGTTCCGTACTCAACAAGGCCCTGGGCAACGATCGGGCGGCGGGCCTGATCGAAGACATTCTGGATGGCGGCGACAACGCCAACGGTATCGACGCGCTTAACTGGCTGGAAGCCAACAGCGTGGCCGAGCTCATTGCCGACGAGCACCCTCAAATTATCGCCACGATACTTGTCCATCTTGAGCGCGACCGCGCATCAGGCGTACTGGCCCTATTGAACGAGCGGCTGCGCAACGACGTCATGCTGCGCATCGCCACCTTCGGCGGCGTGCAGCCCGCTGCCTTGCACGAGCTGACCGATGTGCTTAACGGCATGTTGTCGGGCCAAGGCGCTAAACGCAGCAAAATGGGTGGTGTACGCACTGCTGCCGAGATCTTGAACTTCATGAACTCGACGGAAGAAGACGCCGTAGTAGCCAGCCTGCGCGAACTCGACGCCGACTTGGCGCAGCGCATCGTGGACGAAATGTTCGTCTTCGAGAACCTGGCCGATATCGAAGATACAGCCATCCAGCTGATTTTGAAAGAAATCGACACTACAGCACTGACTGTCGCACTGAAAGGCGCGCCCGAAGAGCTACGCGAAAAATTCTTCAAGAACATGTCCAACCGCGCTGCCGAAATGCTGCGCGACGACCTCGATGCACAAGGGCCTGTACGCATGTCCAAGGTCGAGGAAGAACAGAAGAATATTGTTCAAGTGGCCCGCAAGCTGGCAGAAGCCGGTCAGTTTACATTAGGCGGCCTTGGAAACGATGAGTATGTCTAACAAGCAGATTGGCTACTACCAGGAAGCCGATATGTGGAAGCGCTGGGAAATGACATCGTTCGATGCCCCCCCAGCGCCCGTCAAGCCGGCTGTCGAACAGGCGCCTGCGCCCGATCCCGCCGATGTCTATGCCGAAATCAAGCGCCTGCGCGACGCGGCCCAGCTGCGCGCCCACGCCGAAGGCTATGCCTCCGGTCACACCCAGGGTTTGGCGGCAGGCACGGAAGAAGGCCGCAAAGTTGGCCACGAGCAAGGCTATGAAGCCGGCTTTGAAGCAGGTCACACTGCCGGACGCGAACGCGCCCAGCAGGAAACTGCGCAACTCCAGGCCATGACGAAAAGCTGTGCCGACTCCTTGGCATCGATAGAAACCGAAATGGGCCAAGCCATGATTGCCTTGTCCATTCGCATTGCCGAACAGGTACTGCGCAGCACGCTGGCAGCTCACCCGGAAAAAATTCTGGATCTGGTGCGCGACATTACTCACCTCGATACCAGCAAAGAAGCCATACTCAAGCTGCACCTGAATCCCGCCGACCTGGATCTGGTTGACCAATATTTGCAACACGACATTGGCGTAAGTCACTGGCGCTTATTGGCCGACGAGTCGATCGAGCGTGGCGGTTGCATGGCGGAAACCGTACTGGGCGATATCGACGCCTCGCTGCAAACACGCTGGCAACGCGTAACCTCGGCGCTGGGCCATAGCGCTTTCGACCTCAAGAAAGCCTGATGCCCAAAGCCAACGACCTGCTCGCCACGCCTATTGATCGCTGGCAAGCCCAGCTCGAATCAAGCGCAAGGCGCGTGGCCGCGACCGAATCGTGGCATATAAGCGGGCGCATCACGCGGGCTACCGGTCTAGTTCTTGAGGCCACCGGCTTGCGCCTGGCAGTCGGCGCCGCCTGCAAAATAGAAGTTTCTCCCGGTCAGAACCATTGGGCCGATGCCGAAGTTGTCGGGTTTCACGACAATACGCTCTACCTGATGCCGCAAGGCGACATTTCAGGCTTGCCGCCTGGCGCCAAAGTCATCCCTATCGAGCCTGGCGTGCAAAGCCTGGTTCCCCTGCCCTTGTACGCGCATGATCAGCAAGGACCTCCACCCGTCCTGTCGCGCCACTTGCCGGTAGGCGACGCCCTGCTGGGCCGCGTACTGGATGGCGCCGGCAACCCACTGGACGATTTGGGACCGCTGGGCGACGTCGGCTCCGCTCCACTAAGTGCACAGACCATCAACCCGCTTTCGCGTGCGCCGATCAACACAGTGCTGGATGTGGGCGTGCGCGCCATCAACGGCCTCCTGACCGTTGGCCGCGGACAACGCATGGGCTTGTTTGCCGGTTCCGGGGTCGGAAAAAGCGTGCTGCTGGGCATGATGGCTCGCTACACCAAAGCCGACGTCATTGTCGTTGGCTTGATAGGCGAGCGGGGACGAGAAGTCAAGGAGTTCATCGAGCACAACCTGGGGCCGGAAGGCCTGAAGCGCTCGGTCGTCGTAGCAGCGCCTGCCGATGTATCGCCGCTACTGCGGCTCCAGGCCGCGGTATATGCGACCAAGCTGGCTGAACACTTTCGCGACGATGGCAAGCACGTCTTGCTGATCATGGATTCGCTGACGCGCTATGCCATGGCGCAACGCGAGATCGCCTTGGCCATAGGCGAGCCGCCCGCCACCAAAGGTTACCCACCCTCCGTGTTTGCGAAACTGCCGGCCTTGGTAGAACGTGCAGGCAACGGTGCATCACTAAACGGCAAGCCCGCCGGCTCGATTACCGCGTTTTACACCGTATTGACCGAAGGCGACGACCAGCAAGACCCCATAGCCGATTCGGCGCGCGCCATCCTGGACGGCCACGTTGTGCTGTCACGCAGTTTGGCCGAATCTGGCCATTACCCAGCCATCGACATTGAAGCCTCAATTTCGCGCGTCATGTCGGCAATCGTACCCAGCGAACAATTTACGCTGGTGCACAAGTTCAAAAAGATGTTGTCGCGTTACCAACGCAACCACGACCTGATTGCGGTAGGCGCCTATACCCCCGGCAATGACCCGAAAATCGACGAAGCCATTGAAAAGTACCCATGGCTCGAAGCCTATCTGCAACAAGGGTTGGACATGCGTATCGATTACGGATCGGCGACAGAACAATTGGAAGCACTGCTTGGGCAAGGCGCAGCCCACTCTCAAGAAGCGCCGCTACAAGGAATGAACCATGGCTAGCACATCGTCACTTAACACCTTGATAGAACTGACCAAAAACGGCGCTGAAAAAGTCGGAAAGCTGCTTAACCAGTTGACGACTGAACGCAACAATGCCGAAGCGCAGCTGTCGACTTTGCACGTTTATCGCCTGGACTATGCGGAACGCCTGCTGAAAGCGACCGAAATCGGGCTCTCTGCGTCAAACTACCAGAACTTTAGGCAGTTTATCGCCACTTTGGATGAGGCCATTTCACAGCAAAATAGAATTGTTGCGCAAATGAATGTCAAAATCGAACAAGAGCGCCAGCAATGGTATGCGGAAAAACGCCGGCTCAGTTCGTTCGAGGCTCTGCAATCGCGCCAGGCGCACCAGCGACAGATGCGCGACAACCGTATAGAACAACTCGCCAGCGATGAAGTTTCGGCCAATCTGTACCGCCGGGCACACTACTCACACTAATCAGGGCAAGCCATGACCACTTTTACGATTCCAGCTGCCTTGCCGGCTGCGCCAAGCAATACGAACCGCGCACCAA
>DATJCP010000181.1:0-8369 GCA_035514715.1 Candidimonas sp. | reverse complement strand
GGCCTTGTGGCTGGCCAGGTAGGCGGCAAGGGCGGCGGCCGTCCCGACATGGCAATGGGCGGTGGCACCGACGTAGCAGCGCTGGCTGGCGCCATTGCCAGTGCCGACGCCTGGGTGCGCGAGCGCGTATGACCACGACCGCCAGCGTGCCTGATGCCGACTTGGAAGTGGATGCTTCGGGCCTGAAGTGCCCGTTGCCCATACTGCGTGCCAAGAAAGCGCTGGCCCAGCTGGAAAGCGGGCAGGTGCTTAAAGTCGTAACTACAGACACGCATGCTATTAAAGATTTTCAGGCCTTCGCCAAGCAAACCGGTAACATGCTTGAAGCGCAGGTCGAAACAGACACCGGTGCTACGCACTACCTGCGCCGGCGTTAGATAGTGTCGTTTTACTGTTGCTTTTTGATTGTTAGTTAGCACTTACTACATATTCGGTTTGCGAAGGTAGGTCTATAAGTGCTAGAATCTTTTGTTTTTCACAGTATATTTTAAGGATTACCAATGGTTGTGATTCGTCTAGCCCGTGGTGGCTCGAAGAAGCGTCCGTTCTACAACGTTGTAGCAGCCGACTCGCGTAATCGCCGCGACGGTCGCTTCATTGAGCGCGTGGGCTTTTACAACCCCGTAGCCAACGAAGGCCAGGAAAACCTGCGTCTTGCTTCTGACCGTGTTCAGTACTGGATCGACAATGGCGCCCAAATGTCGCCTGCCGTTACACGTCTGGTTAAAGAGTTCTCGGCTAAAGCCGCTGCCTGATAGCACTGTTCAGTAGCAATCAAGGTGGTTAAAGCCGATACTTCGCGCGTCGAAGCTCCTGCGGATCTGGTAGAGCTTGGGCGCATTGCGTCGGCTTATGGGGTGCGCGGCTGGATCAAGGTTCAGCCCCATTCCTCTCAAGCTCAGGTATTGCTTGCGGCAAAGACCTGGTGGTTAAAGGCGCCCGTTCCTGTTGGAAGCACGGGCGCTTTGCCGTCTGCGTTTCCTGCGGCCGTCGTGGCTTGCCGCCCGCAAGGGGCGACTATTGTCGCCCAGCTTGATAGCGTGCCTGACCGGGATGTCGCCGAAGCCCTGAAAGGGCATACGGTATGGGTGCCCAGGGCTGATTTTCCTGCTGCTGACGAAGATGAGTTCTATTGGGTCGACCTGATTGGTTGCCAGTTATTTGGCGAACTCGATGGTCAGCCTGCGCTTATCGGCCAGGTGGCCGATGTGGTCGATAACGGTGCGCATGCTTTGCTTCGTGTTCATCGCGCCAGGCTCAATGCCGATGGCGAACTCGTCCTGATGCAAAACGAAAAAGGCCGTGCAATAGAAGTCCTGGTGCCATTTGTCAGCGCCCACGTGCACACTGTCGATATCGCCAACAAACGACTCGAAAGCAATTGGCCGGTTGAATTCTAGCAATGCCTTGAATAAGGCGGGCGCTATGCGGTTTGATGTTGTTTCCCTTTTTCCCGATATGTTCTCTGTGGTCCGTGACCTTGGGGTGACTGGCCGTGCTCATAAGCAGCAGCTATGGTCGTTAGGCTTGTGGAATCCTCGCGACTACACTCATGATGTCCATCGCACGGTAGACGACCGCCCCTATGGTGGTGGGCCCGGCATGGTCATGCTGGCTGAACCGCTGGAGCAGGCGGTTGCCGCTGCCAGATCAGCCCGAGTAACGGCCCGTGAAGGGCAGCCGCCGGAACAGTCCGATACGCCTGTCATCCTTATGAGTCCCACGGGCAAGCGCTTTGACCAGGCCATGGCCCAGACGCTGGCCCTCAGCGATGGCGCCATCCTGATTTGCGGGCGCTACGAAGGCATAGATCAGCGTTTCATCGATCGCAACGTTACCCATGAAATCTCCATGGGCGACTTCGTATTGTCCGGCGGTGAAATTGCCGCCTTGGCCATTATCGACAGCGCCGTGCGCCTGCTGCCCGGTGCCTTGAACACCGCCGATTCCGCCTTGCAGGACTCGTTCAATACTGCTCTCACGGGTTTGCTCGATAGTCCCCATTACACGCGCCCTGAAGAGTATCAAGGCTTGGCCGTTCCCCCTGAGTTGATGTCAGGCCACCATGCCAATATCGCAATATGGCGCCGTCAGCAGTCTTTGGCGTTGACCAGTGCAAGACGCCCTGACTTGATAGCGGCTGCGCGGGCAGCCGGCTTGCTGTCCAAGGCCGACGAGAAGTTTCTGAAGCAGCTGCAAGGGTAGTGATGCTGGGACGTTGGGGCCTATCGGCTTGCAAGGTCCCTTAGGATTGCGTGTACTGCGCGGATGCGAGCGGGGATAGGGAAGTTTCTGTTCGCCAGTATCACAATGCCAATCTTTTTTTCCGGCACGAATGCCACGTAGGCGCCAAATCCGTTCGTCGAGCCGGTCTTGTTGAACAGGGTCGGCCCGGACGGCGCTTGTGGCGGAGTAAGTGGGGTTGCCGTATGGGACTCCATGCTCATCGTGTGGGAGTTGCCAGCCAGTAGTTGCTCCAAGGCAATGGGGTAGGAGTACCGCTCCCATCCCAGCCCCTGCACCATTCCCTTTACTTTGAAGAACCCCAAGTGAGTGCCTTCAATAGCATGCTGCATCGGCCCTTGTAGCAGACTTGGGTCGATGTTCATTTGCACGAAGCGGATCATGTCGGCGGCCGTGGACTTAATGCCGTAGGCCTCCGCATCGAACATGCCGGGATTCACTCGGATGGGTTTGTTTTCTTGGTTGTATCCCCATGCATAATTGACCATTTCACTTTCCGGTACACGAATGTAGCTATGGTTCAGACCCAACTCAGGGAAAAGCTGGGTTTGCATGGCATCGGAAAAATCACTTGCCAAGGCGATTCCGGTGATATGTCCCAGCAGGCCGATGCTGGGATTGGAATACCGGCGACGCGTCCCAGGGGCAGCATCCGGTTGCCATTGCTGGAAATAGCCAATCATTCGCGCATCATCCGATATCTCGTCAGGGAACTGCAGCGGCAGCCCACCAGCGGTATAGGTGCCAAGATTCAACAAGTTGGCCCTGTCGATCTTGCTACCCTTAAGCTGTGGTACGTATTTGCTTGGATGATCGTCCAAGCTTAGCTTCCCCATCGCCTGAGCGTAAGCAGCCAGCGTACCCGTGAAAGTCTTGCTGACGGACCCGATCTCGAAGAGCGTTTCTTCGCTGATTGGCTTATTGCTTTTTTTTGAAGCGACGCCGTAGTTGAAGAACATGGAATCGCCGCCGATGGTAACGGCAACAGCCATGCCAGGCACGTCATACTCTGCCATGAGCGGACGGATAGCCGTATTGACGCTGTTGCGGATTTTGGCGGAATCACCAGCGGCCCAACTCCCGAGGGGAAGGCAGCCAGCAACAAAGATGGCAAGTGCAATGAGGCGGTTAGGGTTGGGAGTGATGGTCAAATTGTTTTTTCCTTTTTCAAATACTGGTTTTTGCAGTATTTTTATTCTAAGGAGACATCAACAGGAGGTTCCATGAGCAAGAAATGGATCTTTATTTCCCTTGGGTGCATGTTGGCTTTGCCGCTGTTGGTTGCGCCCATTTTCCTTACTCCTAGCCACGATCCGATAGCTATGTTTCCTGCCACCGCCATCGATGCGGCCGAGCAGACCAAGGCTATCGAAGCCATGCGGCCATCGAAGCGTACTCGGCCTGTGATTGCGATTGTTGCCCTTAACGACGGGACCGAAGTGTCCGACTTCCTGGTTGCATATGGCGTTCTTCGGGAGGCCAACGTCGCCGATGTGACCGTGGTTGCGGAGCGGGCCGAGCCAGTCCAGCTTTATCCGCCCAGCCTAAGTGTGGAGCCGCAAGCGACGGTACGCACGTTTGACGAGCGCTATCCTGATGGCGCTGACTATATCGTGGTTCCGGCGATGGAGCCAAGTAATAATCCCTTTGTCATGGGCTGGATCGCCGCTCAGTTCCGTAAGGGCGCCAAGGTCATCTCGATCTGCAACGGCTCCAGGACGCTGGCGGCTGCCGGATTGCTTGACGGTCGGCGTGCTACAGGTCACTGGTACACCATCCCTCAATTGCAGGAAGATCACCCTAGTATGCAGCGAGTGAGGGATAGACGCTATGTCACCGACAGCGGGATTACGACATCGACTGGTGTATCCGCTAACGTCCCGTTGATGCTGGCGCTGGTGGAGGCTATTGGGGGCCGGCACACTGTAGAGCGTGTGGCGGGTGAGCTTGGCGTGAAAACCTGGGACGGGCGTCACCGCACATCGGCATTTCAACTTACCTTAGAACACAAGAAAACCTTCATACGCAACACCCTCTCTTTTTGGCGCCACGAAACCGTGGGGATTCCCGTCGTTGATAATGTGAATGAAATCGCGCTTGGTTTGATGGCAGACGCTTATTCCCGCACTGCGATGACCACTGTGATTGCGCTTGGGAAGGATGGCAAGGCAGTCCGCAGTAGGCATGGCCTTGTTATCCATCCAGATCAGGCTATTGAAACCGCTACTGTGGATGAGACTCTTCCGGCGCCGCGGTCTGATGCGCCAGCGATGACAATGGAGCGGGAACTGGCTCGCATCACCTCCCGATACGACCCGCCTACCGCCGCGATTGTCGCGCTGACGATGGAGTATCCATGGGCTCCAGGGAGCGCTAGCACGGCATTACGATAGTGATAAGCTGCACTCGATGTCGTTGTGCTATTTGATGTGGTTACACCTCAAAGTGGTCTGCTATGTCTTGTGAATGTGGCATGAATTAGCGGGCCGTACTCAACATAAACTCTACGTTCTTGTCTGGCTGTCCAAGCCAGCGGCATCATTCAGAACCGTGGAGTTTTTATGAGTACATCACCGGCCAGCCTTCGCCTTGCTGATTTTTTTTCACCGACCGTTGCGGCACTGATTTCGGTGTTGGTGAATTATGGAGGCACATTTGTACTGGTCTTTCAGGCCGCGGAACTGGCCGATCTTTCTTCAGCCCAGACAAGCTCCTGGGTGTGGGCGGTTTCTGTCGGTGTCGGCGTAACGGGTGCGTGGTTGAGCTTTCGTTATAAGGAACCCATTATCACGGCATGGTCGACGCCGGGCGTGGCTTTTCTTGCAACGGTAATGCCATTTACCCCTTACGCAGAGGTAATAGGTGCCTATCTTCTTTCTGCCATGGGCTTCATCGTTTTGGGGCTTTCCGGCGCATTCGAGAAACTCGTTCGCATGATTCCTGGCGGCATTGCCGCAGGCCTTTTGGCTGGAATACTGCTGCAGTTTGGCGTCAACGCCTTTGGCGGTGCCAGCGCCGACCCGCTGTTGGTAATCGTCTTGGTGATTTCTTATGCCTTGCTAAAAAGATTCACCTCTCGATTTGCGGTTGTCGGGATTCTGATCATTGGTGTGGCACTGCTCGTCGTGCAAGACCGGATCGATTTTGCAGCTATCCATCTAAGTTTTGCCACGCCGGTATTCCAAGCGCCCCGGTTTTCACTCCAGGCTTTGTTGGGGGTGGCATTGCCACTATTCATTATTACGTTGACGGGGCAATACATGCCTGGCATGTTGGTGCTAAGAAATGATGGTTTCAAAACTAGCGCAAATCCTATTCTTACCGTAACCGGATTGGGTTCCTTGGTCATGGCTCCATTCGGTGCGCATGCGTTCAACGTAGCAGCTATCACCGCCGCCATATGCACCGGGAAAGACGCACATGAAGATCCACGTAAACGCTACATCGCGGGGCTGGCTTGCGGAGTCTTCTACATTCTGGTCGGAACCTTTGGTGTGACGCTGGCGACATTGTTCATGGTGCTGCCGAAGGCTTTCATCACGACGCTTGCAGGTCTTGCCTTGCTTGGCACGATAGGCGGCAGTTTGGCCAACGCAATGGCTGATGCGCGCACCCGGGAAACAGCCCTGATTACCTTCCTGGCCACGGCGGCTAACGTCACGCTGCTGGGGGTGGGCGGTGCCTTTTGGGGGCTGGTCGCGGGGCTTACCGCGCACCTATTGATCCATGGTGGGCAAAGTACCCTGGTTAGCCGTGCGGTCAAACCATAGCGTCAGGCATGTTGGTTTATACGTGCCGCCTATTTTCTCCGTAACGCATGGGCGAGGCATAGCATGGCTGTTTCGATTTCATGCGCCGTCAATGAGGCGTAACCCAGCAGCCAGCCTTCTTTCTTCGGTTCGCCCAAATACAGCCGGCTGAGCCCCGGCAACTGAATCCCCCCATTGGCGGCCTGCCTGATGGTTTTCTCCTCAGACCAGCCGTCCTCCAGCAAGCACGGTATCTGCAGCCCACCTTGCGGCTGCAACGCTGTTGCAATACCTGCCAAGTGCTTGTTGATAGCGTCGAGCATGGCCTGCCTGCGCCCGGCGTACAGTTTACGCATCGCACGGACGTGCGCGTTGTAGTGCCCGTCCTCCATAAAACGCGCCAACGTCAATTGCAGTATCTGCGGTGTGTGTCCGTCCATGATGCTGCGCGCATACGTCATTGCTCCGACAAGTTCTTGGGGGAGGGCCATATATCCCATCCTAAGTCCGGGATACAGCGTTTTGCTGAAGGTGCCGATATAGATGGTTCTTTGGTATTTATCCAGGCCTTGAACACATGCGGTTGGTAGGCCCTCGTAATGGAACTCGCTGTCGTAGTCGTCCTCGATAATCCATTTATTGTTTTCCGCGGCCCAGCGGGTTAATTCCAGGCGACGCTCCAGCGTAAGCGTGGCGCCGGTAGGATACTGATGGGAAGGTGTGACGTAAACACAATTGGCGCCGCTGCGGTCCGCTTGTAAGAGGTCAGTGCGTATTCCGTGCGCATCGACATCTATGGGAACGACCTTGGCCTCGGCGGATTCGAATGCTTTTCTTGCCCCAAAGTAGCCTGGGTTTTCCACCAAGATGGGTTTTCCGGCGTCCACCAGCAGCTGTGCACATAAAAACAATGCTTGCCTGGTGCTGCTCAAGATCAATATCTGGTCAGCCGATACTTTTGCCCCTCGTTCCAGATTCAGGTAGGCCGAGATTGCTTTGCGTAGCGGTTCGGCGCCTTGCGGATCGCCATGGAGTAACACGTTGCCTCGGTAGTCTTTAAGTGCCTGACGCTGCAGCCGCTCCCAAACGTCTGTCGGAAACGAGCGTGTTTCAGGAAGGCCGGTGGCAAATGCCTTGATAATTTGCTGATCGGCGACGCCACCGCTTTCAAATATCGCCCGGCCGCGCCGGCTCAGGCCCGTCCCCGGTTCTTTTCCGGTATCTAGTCTGGCCTGCAGTTTTATGCGCCTGCCTGCAGTTCCTCGCAGTTCGGCGCCAACCGTCTCGGACACATAGCTTCCAGAGCCGCCGCGCCGAACGATAAAACCATCGCGTTGCAGTTGTACGTAGGCGTTTTCGACGGTATCGCGGGCGACTGCCAGTGACTTCGCCAGCGTGCGGGTAGCGGGTAGCTTCGTCCCGGGGCCGAGAGCGCTATCAAGAATCAAGGTGCGCAGAGCCCGCTGAATTCGCTGATGCAGATCCAGCGTTTGAAGTTCAGCGTCGTTCAGGCGTATCTTTAGGGTTTCAAGCTCGAATGTATTGTGCATACGGTCTGCTTTATTGGATGGAATTAGCCTATATAAGTCGGCCATTTTATCGTTAGGCAGCCAATGTCATTACTAGTACCTAAATAAGGAACTGCCATACTGCGATTTACTAAGCCCAGTTACTTGGCGCGCGTTTGTTGCGGCGTTTCGCCGAAAGTCTCGCGGTAGGCCCGCGAAAACTCGCCCAGGTGGGTAAAGCCGAAACGTGCCGCGGTTTCGCTGACTTTGCCCGCCTCACCGGCCTGCGACAAGGCTAGACGAACCGCTTGCAGGCGCTGAATACGCAGCCATTGCAACAGCGACTGACCGCATTCATCCTTGAACAAGGCTTGCAAGCGCCTGACTGACAGGCCGCAATGGCTGGCGACCATGGCGACCGGCAAATGTTCGCCCAGATGTTCGAGCATATAGGCTTGCGCGCGCCGAATGGCCTGAGGTGCGGAAGGTGGTGGCGTCGGCCACAAGTGCGCCGCCATGTTGTGCGGTTGGTGCAGCAGCAAAGTGGTGGCGACCAGCATCTCGGTTTGGGCCAACAAGGCTGCCTGGGCGGTGTCCTGGCCCTGGCCCAGGCCCGAGCATCGCACCACCCATTGCAGCATGGGCAGCAGCGCTTGCCAGCCAGCCGTATTCAAGGGAATGACTGCATCGAAGCAGATGTCGGGAGCGTGTTCTTGCGCCGTCAGGCGGCACCAGGCGTCGTCGATGGCCGATCTGTCCAGGCGCAGCAGCACCTGCTCATAGTCGTGGCTGGCTCTGAAGTGAAACCGTTTGTCGGGGCTGATAAGGACGGCCCCTTGCGGTGACACCTCGATGCGGTGTCCATCGA
>DATJCP010000180.1:0-1523 GCA_035514715.1 Candidimonas sp. | reverse complement strand
CGAATTCAGCCAGCGCACCACCACTACCATGCGCCGCTCCGGCTCCACCCAGGTAAACGAACTACCGGCACCGACGGCAAAATAACTTGATGCCGGAACGCTAGGAAACATCTTTTGTTCGTGGTTGAGCCATATCAGGTAGCCATAGTAGGGTGCCAGCTCGCCGGGCATGCGCATGCGCCGTATCCAGTCGGCTGACAATACCTGATTGCCGTTCACACGGCCTTCATCCAAAAGCATTTGGCCCACCAGCGCCTGGTCTTCACTGCTGATCGAAAGCCCTCCTCCCCAATGGGTGCCGCCCGGAACCGACTGAACGCGCTGTCCCGCTATATGTACCCAGGCATTGTCGTAACCAACCCAGTTCCAGTTATCAGTTGCGCCCAACGGCTGCATGATGGCCTCGCGGAATACCTCGGGCAAAGGACGCTGGAATAAATGCAGTAAGGCCAGCGAAAGCTGATTAATACGGACATCGTTGTATTCCCAATAAGTGCCGGGGCGCTGCAAAGGCCGAAGATCGCCCTTCTTCCCGGCCGGTGGCTCGCCAAAGGTAACTGCGCGGTAATGATCGGCCTGATCAGGAAGGCCGAAAAGCTCACCCTGCCATTCACTGGTTTGCTGCAAAAGATGCGCCCATGTCACCAAGGCGTTATTTCCCTCGTCAAAGCCAATGCCAGGTACACGGACAAAAACGGGTTCATTCACGTCGGGCAGCAAACCGCGATCATGGGCTACGCCGGCCAGCAGGGCCAGATAGGTTTTGGCTACGCTGAAAGTTAGATCGGCACGCTTGGGCTCGCCCCAGGACACCAGTGGCTTTCCGTCCAACAGTATCGTTCCCGACACGGGGCCGCGCGAATGAATGGGCCCAAGCAGACGATTCCAGGGCTCGGGGTCGTGCAGATGCACCCCGAAATTACCACTTATATCCCTATCCCATGTTGACTCATGATCAACCGCAAACTGTATCGCTTGTTGCATGGCGTCATTCTGCATTCAGATCTCTCTTTCTAATATTAATCGTCCGGCTCTCTAGCAGAACCTAGGGAAACCACGTGCTTCTACAGCATAATTCCTGGTATACAAGATACAAATAGAACACCATAATAAGTACCTGCTTCCTGTCGTGCAAGCGGTTTTTGCCACAGAAAAATAGAACTTGTCTTTTCTATGCGTTTAAAACAGGCAGTGCTCAAAATCTAAAAAAGTCCCGATATCGTACTCATGGGATTCGTTAGTTTGTATACCAACCAAAGGTAACGAGGAGCAAACATGAAAACAATACATCAAGCCCGTAGCTTGTTTCCGCAAAAAAAGGCAATCTGGGTCGCGGCATGCGTACTGGCAACCGGGCTGCTGGGCGCCAGCAGTCCAGCGCTTGCAGATAAAAAAAGCGATACCTTGCGTATGGCCTATGATCAGGCCCCCGAAAGCGTTGACCCTTACTTCAATAATGTCCGCATCGGCGTCATTATCGCGGCCAACGTCTGGGACACCTTGCTTTACCGTGACCCGATGAC
>DATJCP010000179.1:0-4045 GCA_035514715.1 Candidimonas sp. | reverse complement strand
AGATCTGGTGCCGGTTAAAGGAGTTGAACCCTCGACCTTCGCATTACAAGTGCGCTGCTCTACCAACTGAGCTAAACCGGCGAAGGCGTCATTCTACAAGATTTTTGAATTTTGTGTTTTGACGGTTGTTTACAGCCTTTGGAACAGCGGCCTGCATGTTGTTCCTGCAACGATGATACGATGATTTGCCAACTTGGTAAATATATTGCTTTATTGGATAAAACCATCTTATTTCTTTTATTTTCATAAGGTTAAGCATGCAACTGCCTATCAACCGCTTCAAGCGTGCCATCTTGTCTGGTCAACATCAGCTTGGCTTATGGGTGTCTTTGGCCAACTCCTACAGCGCCGAAATTGTGGCGGGGTCTGGTTTTGATTGGCTGGTACTGGATACCGAACACTCGCCCAACGACGTGGGGTCGGTATTGAGCCAGTTGCAGGCAACCGCAGCGTTTCCGGTATCGCCGATTGTGCGGCCAAGTTGGAATGATCCGGTGCAACAGAAGCGCTATCTGGATATCGGTGCGCAGACGCTATTGATCCCTTATGTGCAAAATGAAGAGGAAGCGGCCCAGGCCGTGGCGGGCATGCGTTATCCGCCGCACGGCGTGCGTGGCGTCGGGGGTACGATGCGTGCCAGCGGTTTTGGGCGTTTGGGCAACTATGCACAACGTTGTGAAGACGAACTGTGCCTGCTGGTGCAGATCGAAACCCAAGAGGGGCTGGATAACCTGGAAAAAATCGCTGCTGTGGACGGGGTGGATGGCATCTTCATCGGTCCGGCCGATTTATCGGCAAGCCTGGGCCATTTGGGCGACATGAAGCATCCAGAAGTGCAAAGCACCATAGAAGACGCTATACGGCGCATACGGGCCTGCGGCAAGGCTCCGGGCATACTGACCTTCGACGAGGCCCTTGCGCGGCGTTATATCGAGTTGGGCAGCCTGTTTACCGCTGTGGGTATGGATGTGGCCGTGTTGGCGCGGGAAACCGAAAAGCTGGCAGCGCGTTTCAGGTAGCTGCCAGCCCTGGCTGGGTCGTGTATTCGCGACCTTTGAAACGTATTGGGCTCGCGATGCGAGCCCAATACGTTTTACTTGACTATTTTAAGCCGCGGCGGCTTCGGGGGTGTGTCGTCGGACGGCGGCGTTTTGCTGCTTGCCACTGATGCCATTGTTCCGTCGACAACGGCCTTGGGGCCGCTTTCGGTTGTGTCGCCACCCGGATAGGGGTGGGATTCAGCCACATCAAAGCCCATGCCCGCACCGGTTTCGCGTGCGTAGATGGCCGATACTGCCCCGACAGGCACGAATATCTGTTCGGTGACGCCGCCAAATCGAGTTTGGAACTCGATGTAGTCGTTACCCAGTGTTAGCCGGTTGGTGGCCAGCGTGCCGATATTCAGCGTGATCTGGCCATCGTGGATGTGGGCAACCGGAACGATGGTGTTCGCGTCAACCGTAACGACAATGTGAGGGGTGTAGCCGTTGTCGGTACACCACTCGTGCAGGGCGCGAATCAGGTAGGGCTTGGTCGATGATTCTTGCATAGCTTTAACGACGCATGACCTTTTCGGAAGGTGTCAGCGCTTCGATGTAGGCAGGGCGCGAGAAAATGCGCTCGGCGTATTTCTGGATAGGGGCCGCATTCTTGGGCAATTCAATGCCGTAGTGATCCAGGCGCCACAACAACGGGGCAACGGCCACGTCCAGCATCGAAAATTCTTCGCCCAGCATGTATTTGTTTTTTAACAGCATGGGAGCCAATTGCGCAAGCCGGTCACGGATATTCTGGCGCGCGAAATCTTGCGCCTTGGTATCGGTGGAGCTGCGGTTTTCAAGCACCGACACGTGCACGAACAGTTCTTTCTCGAAGTTGTACAAGAACAGGCGTGTGCGAGCGCGCATGACCGGATCCGCTGGCATGAGCTGCGGGTGCGGGAAGCGTTCGTCGATGTATTCGTTGATGATATTGGACTCGTACAGAACCAGATCGCGCTCGACCAGGATGGGAACTTGGCCGTAAGGGTTCATGACTGCAATGTCTTCAGGCTTGTTGTACAAGTCGATGTCACGGATTTCAAAATCCATGCCCTTTTCAAACAACACAAAGCGGCAGCGTTGGGAGAACGGGCAGGTCGTTCCAGAATAGAGCACCATCATGTCGCGAATTCCAATCGTAGAAATGAAAACAAGAGCGCACCGAAGTGCGGCTCCGAAAAGGGAAATAGGCGTATCAATCTACGCCTATTCCTTGACCAGTAGCTTAAATGCAGTGCCTTGGAGGCGCTACCGGTGCAGACTGCTTACTTGACGTTTTTCCAGAAGACTGCGTTCAGGCGCCATGCAACAAGCAGGAATAAGGACAGGAACAGCAATACCCAGACACCCAGTTGCTTGCGTTGCAGCTGCATGGGTTCGGCCATCCAGCCCAGGAAGTTGCTGAGGTCGGCGACGTTATTGTCGAAAACCGCAGCGTTGCTGGCGTTGGCGGGCGTCAGGATAGCTTTGTCGACAGGCGAACCATTGTAGTCTTTAAGCTCTTCGGTTTTGATGACAGAGAAACCTTGGGAATCGTACTTGGCGGTAGTGCGCTCCCAGGCTTTCGTTCCATCGGCCTTTTCGGCTTCATGGATAGTAACGTGATCAAGCGAAACTGGGCCTTGGAGTTCCCAAAGCACGTTGGGCATGCCGACGCTTGGGAATACCAGGTTGTTCCAGCCCGAAACCTTGGACGTGTCGCGGTAGAACGTACGCAGGAAAGTATAAACGTAATCAACGCCGGAAGGGCCCATGGTAGTGGACTTGGCGCGCGCAATTACGGACAGGTCCGGAGGGGCCGCGCCAAACCACTTCTTGGCGTCTGCCGGCGTCATGGCGATGCGCATCAGGTCGCCAATCTTGTCGGTTGTGAAGAGCAGGTTTTTCTTGATCTGTTCTTCGGTCAGGCCGATTTCGGTGAGCTTGTTGTAGCGCATGGAGTTGGCGCTATGGCAGCCCAGGCAGTAGTTGACGAACAGCTTGGCGCCGTTCTGCAACGATGCCATGTCGTTGATGCGGTCGGGTGCGTGGTCCAGCTTGTAGCCACCGCCTGCTGCGAACGAAACCGCGCAGGTCAGTGACAAAGCAATGGTACCTATCAGCTTTTTAATCATGATCATTCCGTAACGTATTGGTGGCCTTAATGAGGACGAAAAGTGATGCGGTCAGGTACCGGCTTGAAGGTGCCGATCTTGCTCCAGACGGGCATCAGGAAGAAGAAGGCCAGATAGATCACGGTTCCGATTTGGCTCATCAGGTTGAAGGTTGGATTAGGCGCTTGCGTGCCCAAATAACCCAACACCAGGAAGTTGACGATGAAAATAGCATACAGGTACTTGTGCCAGGTAGGACGGTAGCGTATCGATTTGACCGGCGAATGGTCGAGCCATGGCAGGAAAAACAGAATGACTACAGCGCCGCCCATGGCGACCACGCCCCAGAACTTGGCGTCGATCACACGCAGCAACACAGCGACGACCAGCAGGATAACCGGCACGGCAACGCGCCAGATGCCTTGGAGGTTGCTCTTGACCAGGATGGCAATGGCGCCCAGGACAGCGGAGCCGGCCAGTATCCAGGTGAAGTCGGCGGTGGTGGCGCGCAGCATGGAATAGAACGGCGTGAAATACCAGACTGGCGCAATGTGCGGAGGAGTCTTCAGCGAATCGGCGGGAATGAAGTTGTTGTACTCAAGGAAGTACCCACCCATTTCAGGACCGAAGAAGATAATGGCGGCAAACACGATAAGGAAGCCAGCCACGCCCACAATGTCGTGCACCGAGTAGTAAGGATGGAAAGGAATGCCATCCACAGGGTGCCCGTTTTTGTCTTTGGGACCTTGCTTGATTTCGACGCCGTCGGGATTGTTGGAACCCACTTCGTGCAATGCAATGATGTGTGCAACCACCAGGCCGATAAGCACCAGGGGAATGGCAATCACGTGGAATGCAAAGAAGCGGTTGAGGGTTGCGTCGGAAACCACGTAGTCGCCGCGAATCCAGACC
>DATJCP010000178.1:0-2404 GCA_035514715.1 Candidimonas sp. | reverse complement strand
TTGCTTGCCTTGGCGCGGGCGGAAGGTGCGGAAGAATCCATCCGGCCACTTTCAAACGTGGTCGAACTGAACGGCATGGCAGAGGAAGCCGCCCTGGCGTGGGTCGATACCGCCCTGAAGAAAGACATAGACCTGGGCTTTGAGCGTGCCCTGACGCCTATGCACGTCGCAGGCAACAACCTCATGCTGACCGAGCTGCTTAATAACCTCATCGACAATGCCCTGCTTTACACACCAACGCACGGTTGGGTCACGGTACGAGTGGGCGGCGATGCGCTATCCACCTATCTGGAGGTCGAAGACTCGGGCTGTGGCATTGCCCCGGCGGACCAAGAGCGTATCTTCGATCGCTTTTTTCGAGTTCTCGGCAGCTCCGTGGATGGTAGCGGCCTAGGTCTTTCCATCGTGAAAGAAATTGCCGAACAGCACCATGCCAGCGTCAATTTCATGCCCCCTGGCAGCCGCAAAAGCATGCCCGGCGGCACCTGCCTGCGCATTACCTTTGCCCGGCTAAAACAAGCCGGCGCTACAGACTGGCCCGAGTAAAACTGTTGCCAACAAGGCCTGCCGCCCAGGAAAGCTATTACATCCCTCTAATTATTTTTTCAAAAATAAAGCGCAATTCAACCTTTAGTAAGTTTGATGTCAGCCTAATCCAATAATTTACGCTGTACCTGATTTGCATGAAGTAAACAGGATAAAAAAACGGACCTGTTCCAGGCCAACCCAAGGAAGGAGACATCAATGAGCACAACAACAAGCGCCGGTCAGCCGGGAGCCCCTCTGGCGGGCACCCAGGCAGGCGCACCGGCTGCCACAAACCGCCCGATGACGCCAGAGGAACGAAAGGTAATTTTCGCCTCGTCACTAGGCACAGTATTCGAATGGTATGACTTTTATCTTTACGGCTCACTAGCCACTATCATTGCCGCCCACTTCTTCTCGGGCGTGAATCCCACAGCTGGCTTTATTTTTGCCTTGCTGGCATTTGCCGCCGGCTTTGCGGTACGACCATTCGGTGCTTTGGTGTTTGGCCGCCTGGGCGACCTGGTTGGGCGCAAGTACACATTTTTGATCACCATTCTTATCATGGGGATGTCAACCTTCCTGGTGGGCGTACTGCCATCCTATGCATCGATAGGCATGGCGGCCCCTGTCATCTTGATCATATTGCGGATGTTGCAAGGCTTGGCGCTAGGTGGCGAATATGGCGGCGCGGCTACCTACGTAGCCGAGCATGCCCCGCAGAATCGCCGTGGCTTCTATACAAGCTGGATCCAGACCACCGCAACCATGGGCCTTTTCCTTTCGTTGCTGATCATCCTGGGCATACGCACCGCCATGGGCGAAGAAGCGTTCCTGGATTGGGGCTGGCGCATTCCCTTCCTGATTTCCGTTGTACTGCTGGGCATTTCCGTTTGGATACGGATGCAGCTTAACGAATCGCCTGCCTTCAAGAAAATGAAAGAAGAAGGCACAGGTTCCAAAGCACCGATCAAGGAATCTTTCGGCAAATGGGGCAACCTCAAGCTGGTGCTGCTTGCCTTGTTCGGCCTGGCCGCTGGCCAAGCTGTAGTCTGGTACACAGGCCAGTTCTATGCCCTGTTCTTCCTGACCAAAACCCTGGCCATCGAGGCTAATTCAGCCAACATCATGATCGCCCTGGCCCTTCTGATCGGCACGCCATTCTTTATTGTGTTCGGCGCATTGTCGGACCGTATCGGCCGAAAACCCATCATCATGGCGGGCTGCCTGATTGCTGCATTAAGCTACTTCCCAGTCTTCAAGGCCATCACCCACTTTGCCAACCCCGCCCTGGAAACTGCACAGGCTTCGGCACCCGTAACCATTGTTGCCGACCCAGCCACCTGCTCCTTCCAGTTCAACCCCGTGGGTGTGTCGTCGTTCACCAGTTCCTGCGACGTCTTGAAGGCCTTCATGGCCAGCAACGCCGTTAACTACAACAACGAAGCAGCGCCGGCAGGGGCCGTAGCCAAAGCCAAGATAGGCAACGACGAGTTCATCTCGTTCGAAGGCCAGAAGCTTAGCAAGGCGGACTTCACGGCAAAATCGGCTGAACTGAAGAAATCCCTTACGGAAGCCATACGCAGCCACGGCTACCCGGCCAAGGCCGATCCGTCGCAAATCAACTATGTCATGGTGGTATTGCTGCTGACCTTCCTGGTGATACTGGTCACCATGGTGTACGGCCCTATTGCAGCCATGCTGGTTGAAATGTTCCCCACACGCATCCGCTACACCTCGATGAGCATGCCTTACCACATCGGCAACGGCTGGTTCGGCGGTTTCCTGCCTCCTGTCGCCTTTGCGGTGGTCGCAGCAACCGGGAATATTTACGACGGCTTGTGGTACCCGATCATCATTGCATCCATGACCCTGGTCA
>DATJCP010000177.1:0-2208 GCA_035514715.1 Candidimonas sp. | reverse complement strand
GAAACGAACGTAGCCAGGACGCCGTAGGTATTGGTTTCTTGCGGGTTGTTAGGGTACAGGCCGCCAGGAATACTGACCTTGGCGTAGTACGGGAAGTCGGCCACCAGCTTATCGACCACAGGACCTGTCATGGAGACCAGTTGCGCGCCGCAGCTTGTAGTGGGATCCTGAATGTTAGCCGATGGGTGGCCTACGCCATACAGGAAGCCGTCGATCTTGCCGTCGCACAAGGCGGGGCCGTGCTCGTCGGGACGCAATTCAGAGGCCAGCGAAAAGAAGTCCAGACCCACGCCCTTGGTCTTAAGGAATTGCTCCATCGACGCACGGGTGCCCGAACCGGGATTGCCTACGTTAAAGCGCTTGCCTTTGAAATCGTCGAACGATTTGATATTGGCTTCTTTGCGTGCGAGAACGGTAAACGGCTCCGGGTGTATGGAAAACACCGAACGCAACTTCTTGTAGGCGCCCGCATCCTTGAACTGACCTTCGCCGTTATAGGCGTTGTAGCCTACGTCCGATTGCACAACACCCAAGTCCAGTTCACCCGCCTTGATGGTATTGATGTTGAACACCGACCCACCGGTCGATTCAACCGAGCAGCGCAAGCCATGGTCTTTGCGGTCTTTATTGACCAGACGGCAAATGGCGCCGCCAGCCGCGTAATAAACGCCTGTCACGCCGCCGGTGCCAATGCTGACAAACTTTTGCTGAGCCACTGCAGGCAGCGGCGCTGCCAACGCGGCAAACATAGCCGCTGCACTGGCGCTTAACGCCAATCGCTTGCTAAAAGAGGTCTTGAAAAATGTACGCATGGCGCTCTCTCCTTGGGAACCAAAAACGCGGGCCGGTCATGAATGCCAGCACAGCGCAATGTTATGAGTATGGGTAACGGAATGAGGAACTGTAAAAATAACGTTACAACTAAGGGTAGTATGCTAACGCGGCAACGACATATAGGACGGCCCTTTTTACTAGGGTTTGCCCTGACAGCAGATCGAAAGTCTGATGAAAGGCAAATAAAAGGTACATAACAAAGCGATGCATTACGCCCTGAAAAATCCGACAGCTTGACGCCTGCGCCTCTCGAATCTACGATGCAACAATTCCTCACATATCCCGTATGCTGCGCAAGCACCATAGAATCGAGCAATTTATGCAGCACAGCATCCGATGGGCACTGATCGGTTGGGCGGCCTTGCTGCTTGGCACATGCCTGTACACTACCACGGTCTCTGCACAACAGCGCGTCGTACGCATCGGCGTGCACAGCAATGGGCCTACGATACTCATGTCGCACAATGGTCAACCCGGCGGCATTCTGGGCGACCTGATTGTTGCCATTGCGAAAGAAGAAAACTGGAACCTTCAAGCTGTACCCTGCACTTGGCAGGAATGCCTGGACGCCTTGCAAACAGGCCATCTCGACCTGCTGGCCGATATGTCGCTCTCCGAACAGCGAGAGCACCTATACGACTTTCATCAAATACCGGCGCTGCGTAGTTGGTCGCAAGTCTACGAACGCCGCAATGGCGATATCAAATCTTTTCTTGATCTCGACGCCAAACATATCGCCGTGCTAGCAGGGTCAACACAATACGAATACCTTACCGCCCTTGCCAACGGTTTTGGATTCCATCCCAACCTGCTGCCTCTGGGTACATTGGAAAGCGGCTTCGACATGGTCGCCAATGGTTCGGCCGATGCGGTGGTGGCTGATTATTTCTTTGGCGAACTGTACGCAGCCCAATACGGCCTGGTCACCACACCGATCATGTTCCAGCCATCGCAGCTATTCTATGCAACAAAAAAGGGCTACAACGGCGAACTGCTGACAGCGATCGACCATCACTTGGCGCAATGGCAAAATACACCGGGTTCCCGGTACTACCGGACACTTCAAGAATGGGGCGCGGCCCAATCCGCGGGCGTTGCCCCCGCTTCGTTCTGGTGGACGATCGCCGCCCTGGTCTGCCTGCTGCTGGCAGCCATGGGCATAGCTGCCTTGCTGAAGATTCAAGTTGCAAGGCAAACCCGCCATCTTCAGATTAGCGAAACCAAGCTCAACACTATATTGAATAGCGTAGATGCCCATATCTACATCAAAGACTGCAATTTACGCTACGTGTACGGCAATAGCCATCTATGCGAACTTTTCGACAAATCACCGGAAGAGATTATAGGCTGCACGGACAACGACTTCTTTGACAA
>DATJCP010000176.1:0-4385 GCA_035514715.1 Candidimonas sp. | reverse complement strand
ACGGGAACGCTTGGCCTGCTGCTGCAACGCTGGAAGGCTGGGATCGCGCATGAATTTGCCGCGGCCTTCCATATTGGCCCAGGCCATGCCTGATGCCACCTGCTTCTGATTGGCCGTTGTCCCGTCATCCAGAGGCACGTTACATACATTTCGATCGTAGCGGTCGCGCTCGTAGCAATCCAGCGTAAGCGTCTTGCCGGCAATCAAAGCGGCCAAGGCGTCTTTGGACGCTTGTGATTGATCCTGTCCTGGCCGTTGACTATCTTTGGTGACTTCGGGCGCATCGATGCTGGCCATGCGCACCCTTTCCTGCTTGCCCTGAACCAGCAACGTGAACGTATCGCCATCGGCGACCCGCACCACGCGCCCGGTCAAGGTGTAACCGGAGTCCGATGAGGCACCGCCATTTGAGGCATTGGCAACGGGACCGGGCTTCAAGACGGTAAACGAGCCCAATCCGGCCAGCACAGCCGCTACCGACAGCGTCAACAGTCTGGACCAGCGGCCAGCCATCAGGGCGGTCACTACCTTGCGCAACAAGACATTCAACACACTATTCACTTCTTCCCCGATAAAACACAGCGCCAGCACCCTGGCTGAAAGATTATATGGGCTTGCAGTCATAGACGACAGGCGGTTAATCCCTGATGGCGCATCACGGCGGCGAACCCGGTACTATTCCGGCCAGGCCCTTTCAAGCACACTATGCAAGGCAAACGGCCCCGCGCTGACACCATATACACGCCCCCCCGGCCCGCCAAAACGGCTTTGCACAAAGGCATCGGCCAAAACCGGCGGCGCGTGCCTGCGCAGCAAACCTGCCTGCGTCAACAACACCAATTCCTGAGCGACATAGCGGGCAGCCGATTCCATGGTGGGTCCAGCTTCAGCCAGCACTGCCTGCAGACGTTGCAAACGCTGTTTCAACAAAGGTTCATCGGCACAGTCATACTCCAGCGCCTCAAGCAAGGCATGCGCCTGCTCGGGATGGCGCTTGAACGCCCGCAGAACATCCAGGCACATAACATTGCCTGACCCCTCCCAAATGGAGTTGACTGGCGCCTCGCGGTAAATCCGGGCCAAAGGACCCTCTTCTATATAGCCATTGCCGCCCAAGACTTCCATGCACTCGCCTGCGGCCTCGATAGTGCGTTTGCATATCCAGAACTTGGCTGCGGGAGTCAGGATGCGGCGATAGGCCTGGTCAAGGAGCTCATCAGGCGAGTCGAATGCACTGGCAAGGCGCAAGGCCAGCACCGTGGCCGCCTCGCTTTCCAAAGCCAAATCCATCAGCACATTCTGCATCAAGGCGTGCTGGATCAGGGGCTGGCCAAAGGCAATCCGATGCCGAGCATGGTGCATGGCCTGGACCAAAGCCTGCCGCAGCAATGCGCTGCTGCCCAGCACACAATCCAGGCGGGTGTACGATGCCATTTCCACCAGCGTAGCAATACCGCGCTCCTCCTCGCCCACCAAGACGCCCACGGCATCCTGGAATTCGACCTCGACGCTCGCGTTGGAACTATTACCCAATTTATTCTTGATGCGTTGAATCTGCACGGCATTCTTGCTGCCATCATCCAGCCAGCGCGGCACATAAAAACAGGAAAAGCCATCGCCATGCCGGGCCAGCACCAGATGAGCGTCCGACATGGGAGAAGAAAAAAACCACTTATGGCCCACAAGCCGATAAGCCGCACCGCGCCCTCCGCCATCCAACGGAACAGCCCAGGTCGTGTTGCTGCGCAAATCCGACCCGCCCTGCTTTTCGGTCATGCCCATACCGATCATCATGGAGGTTTTCTCTGACAAGGGGGCATCGCGATCATCGTACTGCAAAGAGTAAAGACGGCTGGAGACCGTGTCGAACCACGGCTCCTGCACAAGCAGCGGTATTGCAGCCGAGGTCATCGTCGTGGGGCATAAAGACCCGGCCTCAACCTGCCCATGCAAAAGATAGGCGGCTGCGCGCGCAACATGCGCTCCTGCGCGCGGTGCGGACCACGCGCTGCAGTGCATGCCTTGCAAGAACGCCATGCGCATGAACCGATGCCAGCCTGGATGAAACCGTACCCGGTCTACACGGCGGCCTTGCCTGTCGAAAGCCTCAAGCTCGGGCTTATGGCGGTTGACCTCGTGAGCCAGTTCAAAGGTTTCTTTCTGCCCCAGGCGCGCACCGTAATGCAACAGCGATTCTTCATGCCATTGCGCACCCTCGCGCCTGACGCCCTCTTGCAAAGCGACGTCGCTGGCATACAAGTTGTAATCGCCCAGTTCGGGCACCTGGTTGGTCACTTCATGTGTCGTTCCATTCATGATGCCGCTCCCGTATCGCCTAGGCGATTTATAACCAGTCGGACTTCTTGAACTTCCAGTACAACACGGCGCATACCGTAAAGGTAGCGCCCATCACCGCCGGATAACCGTATAGCCAATCCAGTTCGGGCATATGCTTGAAATTCATACCGTAGATCCCAGCCACGGCGGTAGGCACCGCCAAGATGGCAGCCCAGGCCGCCAGCTTCTTGGTGATATCGGTCTGCTGCGACTGGCCTATCATAAGGCTGGCCTCGAATGCGAAGGCCAGTGCTTCACGCAGGCTGTTGATGAATTCATTCGAACGTAAGACGCGGTCAGCCACTTCGCCAAAATAGGCGCGACTGTCGGCATCCACATTACGCATTTCGACACGCGATAATCGACGGCAAATTTCGGCCAGGGGCGAAATGGCGGTATGGATGCGCAGCAAATCGCGGCGCTGGCGATACAGGCGGCGCACATCGCTTTCACGGAACCCACGCAACAGAAAATGCTGCTCTACGCCCTCTACCACCGTTTCCAGCTTGGACAAGGCAGTGACATAGCGGTCGACAATCAAATCCAACAAGGCTGACGCCACGTAATCGCTGCCCCGTCCGAGGAATTCGGGTGAGTTTTCCAGCTGGTCGCGCAGCTCGTGGTGCGTAGCCGTGGCGCCGCGCCGTATTGTGACCAGAAACCCTTTTCCTATCAGTATCTGGGTATCGCCAAAGGAAGGTCGAAAATTATCGACTTCAACGGTAATCGCCACGATCAGCGTCAGATTTTCATATTCAATGACTTTGGGGCGGCGATGCGGAGAAACGATTTCTTCAATCGCCTTGCGACAAAAGCCCAGATCGGTACCCAGACGTTCCAGCAAGGCCGCATCTGGCTCGTTAAGGCCTATCCACAACAGGCCGTCCTGAATGCCAAGGCACGCCCCCGCCTGCTCAAGCTGCACCGGCATGGGCTCTTGCCCGGGGCGATACAAAACCGAAGCGACCACTGACTTGCTTGACTGGCCAATAGCGGTACTGTCGATAGCCATATACGCATTTCCCTTGCATGAACTTGTGCAGCAACGCACAAGAAAAGTAGTGAATCGATGATAGCACCAAGCCCCCTGTCCACCGCATGAACGTCCGGCATAACTACTGCCATCCAGAACTGTCATGCGCTGTTAAAGTAATGCTTTCGTTTTGCCAACATTAAACAAAGACTTACAGGGCCCAACATGATCCGCGATCCAGAAACCCAAGCCTTACTTGAAGAGGGTGTACGCCGCTTCGTACAAGAAGTATTAGTTCCGTGCGAAGACGAGGTCGCGGAAACCGACCAGATTCCAGCCCATATCGTCGCCCAAATGAAAGAAATTGGTCTGTTCGGCCTGTCGCTGCCGGAAGAGTACGGCGGCTTAGGGGTCACCATGGAAGAAGAAGTACGCATCGCCTTCGAACTGGGCCAGACTTCGCCTGCATTCCGGTCGCTTATTGGCACCAATAACGGCATAGGCGCCATGGGCATTTATCTTGACGGCACCGAAGAACAAAAACAGGCTTACCTTCCCAGCCTGGCCAGCGGTGAACTGATTGGGTCCTTCGCCCTGACCGAACCCGAGGCCGGGTCGGATGCCGCGGCGCTTAAGACCACGGCCGTGCGCGACGGCGATCACTACATCCTGAACGGGACCAAGCGTTTCATCACCAACGCACCTGAAGCTGGGATTTTTACCGTAATGGCGCGCACCGATCCTGGCATCAAAGGCTCAGGCGGTATCTCGGCGTTTATCGTGGAAGCCAAGACTCCAGGGCTTTCCTTGGGCAAGATCGACAAGAAAATGGGCCAGAAAGGCGCTCATACCTGCGACGTGATCTTTACCGACTGCAAAGTGCCCGCCGCCAACCTTATCGGCAACCGCGAAGGCGTAGGCTTTAAAACGGCCATGAAAGTCCTGGACAAAGGGCGCTTGCATATTGCCGCTGTCGCCATAGGCGCGGCCAAGCGCATGTTGCGCGACGCCCTGAACTTTGCCATGGAGCGCAAGCAGTTCGGCCAACCCATCAGCGAATTTCAATTAGTGCAAG
>DATJCP010000175.1:0-8177 GCA_035514715.1 Candidimonas sp. | reverse complement strand
GCCAGGGCGCTCGGACATAGGGCCAGGTATTAGCAACGGTCGTTGGATTTCGGACGTGGCGATATGTATCGTCACCGGTCGCAGTATGTGATGTCGCGCATTGTGGCGGGTCTGGGCCATAGCGGTGCAATCGCTGGCCTGGTCATATTGGCCATCGTAACGGGTCTGGTCAATAGTTACGCAGGCGAAGGTAAGCCCGAATGGGCTGGACGAGCCGGGCCACGCGTGTTCGGCGCCGCAGGGCGACGAACAAGGACACGTGGAGCGCAACACCGCTTCCCAGGACCTGCCGCGCGGATTAAGAAGAACGTGGCTAAATGATACTAACGCGCGGGTTAAGAAGACGTACCGATGCAAGAAACCAGGTACGTACCAAAGCCAGCCTGATACGTACCTTCAGCCTTCAACGAATTACATCCCGTTGTAAACCGGCCCCTCGCCCCCCTGAGGCGCCACCCACACAATATTCTGCGTAGGATCCTTGATGTCGCAAGTCTTGCAATGCACGCAATTCTGCGCATTGATCTGCAGGCGATCCTCACCCGTATCCGTCTTAATGAACTCATACACGCCAGCCGGACAATAACGCGCTTCCGGGCCGCCATACTTCGCCAAGTTCACCGACACCGGAACCGATGGATCTTTGAGCGTCAAATGGATAGGCTCATTCTCTTCGTGGTTGGTATTGGAAATAAACACCGAACTCAGGCGATCGAAAGTCAGTTTCCCGTCCGGTTTCGGATAATCGATGCGTGCGCATTCCGCCGCCGGTTGCAAACAGGCGTGGTCGGGCTTGCTATGGTGCAGCGTCCAGGGCATTTTCCCTTTCAGCAACCATTGCTCGATACCTGTCATTACGACAGCAACAGTGCGGCCCTTTTTGAACCACTGTTTGAAGTTGCGCGCCTTGTTCAATTCCGCATGCAACCATGAGCTTTCAAATGCTGCCGGGTAGGCTACCAATTCGTCGTGGCTGCGATCGGCCATCAGCGCATCGAACGCGGCTTCGGCTGCCAGCGATCCGGTCTTGATGGCCGAGTGGCTGCCTTTGATACGGGACGCGTTAAGTACGCCGGCTTCGCAACCGACCATGACACCGCCCGGGAAGCACAGCTTGGGCAGAGACAACAGACCGCCCGCGGTCAGCGAACGTGCGCCGTAGGCAATGCGCTTGGCGCCTTCGAAGGTGGGGCGGATCGCGGGGTGCGTTTTGTAGCGCTGGAATTCTTCAAATGGTGAAAGCCAGGGGTTGGCGTAGTCCAGCCCTACCACCAGGCCGACCACTACGATATTGTCGGCCATGTGATACAGGAACGAGCCGCCGTAGGTGTCGGAATCCAGCGGCCAGCCGGCGGTATGTACGACCAGTCCGGGCTGCGATTGCGATGGGTCGACTTCCCACATCTCTTTGATGCCGATGCCATAGCTTTGCGGGTCGCGGCCTGCGTCCAGTTTGTAGCGGCTGATCAGTTCGCGGCCCAGTTGGCCGCGGGAGCCTTCTGAAAAAACGGTATAGCGGGCATGCAGTTCCATGCCGGGCTGATAGTGAGGGGTGTGCGAACCATCGCGTGCAACACCCATATCGCCGGTTGCCACGCCTTTGACGGCGCCGGTTTCGGTGTAGAGAATTTCGGTGGCGGCAAACCCGGGGAACAGATCCACGCCCAGCGCTTCGGCTTGTTCGCCCATCCACCTTACGACATTGCCCAGACGCACAATGTAATTGCCGTGATTCTGGAAGCATTCCGGCAGGAGCCAGTTGGGTGTGGCGCGCGAACCTTTTTCGGTCAGGAACAGGAATTTGTCTTCGGTTACCACTGTGTCCAGTGGGGCACCCTTTTCTTTCCAGTCAGGGATCAGTTCATTCAGGGCACGAGGGTCCATGACTGCGCCGGACAATATGTGTGCGCCGACTTCAGAACCTTTTTCGAGCACACAAACACTGATGTCGTGGTTGCGCTCGGCCGCAAGCTGTTTGAGCCGTATAGCCGCAGCAAGGCCTGCTGGCCCTGCGCCCACTACAACGACATCGTATTCCATTGATTCGCGTTCAGCCATTTTGCAAGTATCTCCCGTATGTCTGGTATGGCGAGTGGCCCTTGGGGCCAGTATTTTGTTTGATTGTATTGTAGTCTTGGGGTGTGCATGGCTCTGAGTGTCCGGACACTGGCCAATAATTTTTCCAGGCGGTGGCCGCAGGGCAGGGATATATGCTTTTTTGGAGGGCTGTTTCTTGCCGTTATACTTATTAATTACACTTACTTTTGCGCAAGGGCCTTTTCATGCAGATTACTGATTCGCCTTCTTCGCCCGTTATCGGAGGGGCATTTCGTTACGCCGTGCCGGTACGCTGGGGCGATCAGGATTCTCAGAATCATGTCAACAACACCTTGTATTTTCGGTATGTCGAAGAAGCGCGTGTGCAACTGTTCCGATTGGCGGGCATCTCCTTACCGGAAACCAGGGTTGGCATTCTGGCCCATGCTTCATGTGATTTCTTGAAGCCGATTGTCTACCCGGCAACGGTGGTGGTGGTTCAGGTCTTGACGCGGGTAGGGCGTTCCAGCATGGCTGTCGATACGCTTATCGAACGAGAGGACGAACCGGGCGTGGCCTATGCCAAGGGTAGTTACGTTGTTGTCGGTGCAGATTCAGCCACGGGGAAGTCGTCGCCCTGGACGCCGATCGAGCTTGCCAAGTTTGCCAAGGTTTTTGTTGCTGAGCAGGCTTGAGGTAGCGGGTCGGTAAGGCCCATGCTTAGCAACTGAAATAGAGTTTGTCGTGTCATCGGTTTTTTGGTTCATTTACGGGCGGGCCATATGGTTTTCAGCCTAGATATTGAAGTTTTGAAATAAGGATGGAGTAATGGATAAAGTCTATGCAAGTGCTGCAGAAGCACTTAAAGGCGTAGTCGCCAACGGTCAAACCATTGCTGTTGGCGGGTTTGGCCTTTGCGGCATTCCCGAGGCCTTGATCGCCGCATTGCGTGATTCGGGTGTGCAAAACCTGACATGCATCAGCAATAATGCAGGCGTTGACGGTTTCGGTTTGGGTCAACTACTTAGCACGCGCCAAATCAAGAAAATGATCGCGTCGTATGTGGGCGAAAACAAAGAGTTCGAGCGCCAGTACTTGGCGGGCGAGCTTGAGCTTGAATTTACTCCTCAAGGTACGTTGGCTGAAAAACTGCGTGCCGGCGGTGCTGGCATTCCAGCATTTTTTACCCGTACGGGTGTGGGCACCATCGTTGCCGACGGCAAGGAAATCCGCGAGTTCGACGGCGAAAAATATGTCATGGAACGCTCGTTGGTTCCCGATGTGTCGCTGGTCAAGGCCTACAAGGCCGATCGCAGCGGCAACCTGGTGTTCCGTAAAACAGCGCGCAACTTCAATCCCAACGTTGCAATGGCCGGAAAAATCACAATTGTCGAGGTCGAGGAAGTCGTCGATACCGGCACGTTCGATCCCGATCAAGTCCATTTGCCTGGTATTTATGTACACCGCATCGTGGTGAATGCCAACCCCGAAAAACGTATTGAACAGCGTACTGTCCGCAACGCACAAGGAGCTTGAAGATGGCCTGGAATCGTGAAGAAATGGCAGCGCGCGCTGCCCGCGAATTACAAGACGGTTTCTATGTAAACCTTGGCATAGGCCTGCCTACGCTGGTCGCCAATCATGTGCCCGCAGGGGTGGAAGTCTGGTTGCAATCCGAAAATGGCTTGCTGGGCATTGGCCCGTTTCCGACTGAAGACGAAATCGATGCCGACTTGATCAATGCTGGCAAGCAAACGATCACCACCTTGCCGGGCTCGTCCATTTTTGCTTCGGCTGACTCTTTCGCCATGATACGCGGCGGGAAAATCAACCTGGCTATTCTTGGCGCCATGCAGGTTTCCGAAAAGGGCGATCTGGCCAACTGGATGATTCCCGGGAAAATGATCAAGGGCATGGGCGGCGCCATGGATCTGGTCGCCGGCGTTGGCAAGGTCGTGGTGCTGATGGAACACGTGGCGCGCAAGAAAGACGGTACGGAAGACATCAAGCTGTTGCCCGAATGCAGTCTGCCGCTGACAGGCGTGGGCGTAGTGGACTTGATCATTACCGACTTGGGCGTGATGAAAGTGACTGAAGGCGGCCTTAAGCTGCTTGAACTCGCACCGGGTGTTACGGCTGAAGAAATTCAGTCCAAGACCGGAGCAAAGCTGGATGTTTCGGCTGTAGCATAAGGTTTGATGGGTATACCGGGTTAGCGCGCAATGCCTAATCCGGCGCCCGTATTTCCAAAAAACCATCTCTTCCGTATCCAGACTCCCCCACAAAACTTGCCTCCGAAAGGAATATCGTGAACCACTCCGTTTATGCCGAACGTATCCGGGCCTTGCAGGCTGTCATGTTGTCGCGCAAGGTAGATGCTTGCGTGTTGTTGACTGCAGATCCGCATCTGTCTGAATATCTGCCAGATCATTGGCAGGGCAGGCAATGGCTTAGCGGGTTTGGCGGGTCGGCGGGTACCTTGGTGGTGACGGCTGATTTCGCAGGGCTCTGGACGGATAGCCGCTACTGGGAGCAGGCCGATAACGATCTGGCCGGCACTGGCATACAGACCATGCGCGCGGGTGCTGACGATGTGCCCAGCCCGGCCGACTGGTTGGCCGCCACACTGCCGCGAGATGCCCGCGTCAGTATCGATGGACAGGTGCTGGCGGTACAGGCGCACAGACAATGGCAGGCCAGCCTTGCTGGCAAGGGTGTCCGGTTGGTGTGCGATTACGATCTGCTTGACGGGCTATGGCCGCAGCGTCCGGCACTGCCGCAAGGTACCATCTACGAACACTTGCCGCCATTCGCCTGCCGCACGCGTGCTGAAAATCTTGCCGCAGTGCGTGCAGCCATGGCCGAGCGCAAGGCCCACTGGCATTGGATATCCTCGCTTGACGATATTGCCTGGCTCTTGAATTTGCGCGGCAATGACGTTTCCTACAACCCCGTGTTTCTGGCGCATGCGTTGGTGGGCAAGGATAGCGTCCGTTTGTTTGTGGCGCCCGGAAAAATCGACGCCAGTTTGTCTACGATCCTGCAGCAAGATGGCATCAAGATAGAGCCTTATGATGGCGCGGCTGCCGCCTTGGCTGGCCTGCCGGAAAATGAAACGCTGCTCTTCGACCCGGCCCGCTGTACCGTAGGTGTATTGGCAGCCGCCGCTTTTGTCGGCAAGGTTGAAGCCTTGAATCCATCGCAGTTGATTAAATCGCGTAAAAACGACAGTGAGGCCGCACATGTGCGCCGCAGTATGGAGCAAGACGGTGCTGCGCTATGCGAATTCTTTGCATGGTTCGAATCCGAGCAAGGCAAGACCCGCATTACCGAATTGACCGTAGATGAAGAAATTACCGCGGCGCGTAGCCGCAGGCCTCATTTTGTGACGCCCAGCTTTGGGACCATCGCGGCATTCAATGCCAATGGCGCCATGCCGCACTACCATGCCACGGAAGAGGCGCATGCCGTGATAGAAGGCAATGGCTTGTTGCTGATCGACTCGGGCGGGCAGTACCTGGGCGGCACCACCGACATTACGCGTGTCGTGCCGGTAGGGGAGGTCAGTGTTGAGCAAAAGCGCGACTACACGGCAGTGCTCAAGGGGATGATCGCCTTGTCGCTTGCTGTTTTTCCGCGCGGTACGATGTCGCCCCTGCTGGATACGATTGCGCGTATGCCGATATGGCAGACTGGCGCGGACTACGGTCATGGCACCGGCCACGGCGTGGGGTACTTCATGAATGTCCACGAAGGCCCGCAGTCGATTGCGTATCGTGCCAATGTCAATCCGAACATGGCAATGCAGCCAGGCATGATTACTTCCAACGAGCCCGGCTTGTACCGACCGGGTAAGTGGGGCATACGGATAGAAAACCTGGTGCTTGCAGTGCCTGCGGTGAAGACCGAGTTTGGCGAGTTCCTGAAGTTCGAAACGCTTACCTTATGCCCCATCGATACGCGCTGCATCGACCATGGTTTGTTGTCCGAGGTTGAGCGTGTCTGGCTTAATGAGTACCATGCCCAGGTGCGAGATCGCTTGCTTCCCTTGGTGGATGGGCCTGCCCGGAAGTGGCTGCTCGAACGTACAACAGAAATCTGATCAAAACATCAATATTCGGCGGGAACTGTCTACAAGTTCCCGCCGCCCGGCTATAATCCAAATTTCCTGCTCTTGCTCGGTCACCCCGGGCATGTATCTACGATGACCAAATACGTATTTGTCACAGGCGGAGTCGTCTCCTCCCTGGGTAAAGGCATTGCCGCAGCCTCTCTTGCCGCAATCCTTGAATCGCGAGGCTTGCGCGTCACTATGCTCAAGCTCGACCCCTACATCAACGTCGACCCAGGCACCATGAGCCCCTTCCAGCACGGGGAAGTCTTTGTGACCGAAGACGGCGCTGAAACCGACCTGGATCTGGGCCACTACGAGCGTTTCATTTCGGCGCGCATGCGCAAGGTCAACAACTTTACGACGGGCCAGATCTACGAATCCGTGCTGCGTAAAGAGCGGCGCGGCGATTACTTGGGCAAGACTGTCCAGGTCATTCCCCACATTACCAACGAGATCCAGGATTTCGTGGCGCGCGGGGCCAAGGCGGCCTGGGACGGCGCCACTGACGTAGCCATCGTTGAAATCGGCGGCACCGTCGGCGATATCGAGTCCTTGCCTTTCCTTGAAGCCGTACGGCAAATGAGCTTGCGCCTGGGGCGCAACAATGCGGCGTTCGTCCATTTGACGCTGGTGCCGTTCATCGCGTCGGCTGGCGAACTCAAGACCAAGCCTACCCAACACTCTGTGCAAAAACTGCGCGAAATCGGCATTTATCCAAATGCGTTGTTGTGCCGCGCCGATCGTCCCATTCCCGATGACGAGCGCGCCAAGATCTCGCTGTTCTCGAACGTGCCCCTGGATGCGGTCATTTCCGTCTGGGATGCCGATTCCATCTACAAAATTCCGGCAATGCTGCACAAGCAAGGTCTTGATAATCTGATTTGCGATGCGCTGGCGATTACGCCGCCGCCCGCCGACCTTACGGTATGGGATCGCCTGGTCGATGCCATCGAGAACCCCAAGCACGAGGTGCGCATCGGTATGGTGGGCAAGTATGTCGACCTGACCGAATCGTATAAATCGCTAAGCGAAGCCTTGGTGCATGCCGGTATACATACCCAGTCGCGCGTATCCATCGAATACCTTGATTCCGAGGTGATCGAGGCCGAAGGCGTTGATTGCCTGAAGGGCCTGGATGCCATTCTGGTACCTGGCGGCTTCGGCAAGCGCGGTACGGAAGGGAAGATCAAGGCGATTCGCTATGCTCGCGAAAATGGCGTTCCTTATCTGGGCATTTGCCTGGGTATGCAACTGGCCGTGGTCGAGTTTGCCCGCGATGTGGCGGGCCTAGGCGGCGCCAACAGCACCGAGTTCGATCCATCCGCGCCGCATCCGGTCGTGGCTTTGATCGTTGAATGGCAAGATCGCGAAGGCAAAATCGAAAAACGCGATACGACTTCCGACTTGGGCGGCACCATGCGCAAGGGCGCGCAGCGTTGCCCGGTCAAGCCTGGCACGCGCGCTTACGAGATTTATGGCGCCGAGGTCAACGAGCGCCATCGTCATCGCTATGAAGTGAATAATGTGTATGTGTCGCGCCTGGAAGAGGCCGGCATGGTGATCAGCGCCCGCACGCCTACGGAAAATCTTCCGGAAATCATGGAGTTGCCTGATCATCCGTGGTTTATGGGTGTTCAGTTCCATCCGGAATTCACTTCCACGCCGCGCGATGGTCATCCGCTGTTCTCCAGCTATATTCAGGCAGCTATCGATCATAAGACAAGCCGTCAGGAGAGTGCAGGGAGTGCAGCGCCTGTTGTCTGAGCTTCTGGGGCGGCTGTTTCGTATGGCTTGCTTTAGTGGCAGGTGCGAAACGGAAGGCTGTTAAGACTTCAGTAGTGTCTGTTTGGTGAAAAGCACCATGAGTCTGTGGATTCATGGTGCTTTTTTATGCGCGTTTGTTCTGTGTGTCGGTTTTGATGCGGGTGTTGGCGTTATTTGGCTAGGGTGTTCCTTTTTAATCCGTGCGTCAGGTCCTGGGAGGCGGTGTTGCGCTTCTCGTTGCCTTGGGATCGTCGCCCTTCGG
>DATJCP010000174.1:0-4531 GCA_035514715.1 Candidimonas sp. | reverse complement strand
GGCTAATCCGATATCTAAGTTTGATAGGTAAGACAGTATGCATACCAAGTAAGCACCAATAAAGCCCCTACTTGGGCAGCCTCTAAAAACTGTTTTCTTTTTGAACGTGGCTGCAACATAAAGCTATTTTGTTTCACGTGGAACATTCAATATAAGCTGTTTGTATTGATATATACGGGACTAACCTTACTGTTCCACGTGAAACACAAGCTGCTTTTTCAGTCTCTCTATTCATGTGATTCACGTGGAACAACATAACTTTAAATCGAACCTATATGATTCTTTATGTTTCACGTGAAACCTATCCGCGCTCGGCAGTATAATGGCAAGTTATTGTGTTCCATCGCTTGAGCGAAAAATGATTTATCCAGACGAATTTGATGTGATTGTTGTAGGCGGCGGCCATGCAGGTACAGAGGCAGCCTTGGCTGCTGCGCGTACTGGTGCTTCCACGCTTTTGTTAACTCACAATATGGAAACGCTGGGCCAGATGTCTTGTAATCCGTCTATAGGCGGTATTGGGAAAGGGCATCTGGTAAAAGAAATTGACGCTTTGGGCGGTATCATGGCTTACGCTACTGATTATGCCGGTATCCAATTTAGGATATTGAATAGATCAAAAGGGCCTGCCGTAAGGGCAACTCGTGCCCAGGCAGATCGTTCGCTCTATCGCCGAGCCATACGAACAACGTTGCAGAATCAACCGAATTTAATGATTTTTCAGCAAGCCGTCGATGATTTGATTCTCGAGGGCGATAGGGTAGTCGGGGCCGTAACTCAGATTGGATTGCGATTCAAGGGTCGTACTGTAGTTCTGACTGCAGGTACGTTTTTGAATGGTTTGATCCACGTGGGTCTGGATCATTACTCCGCAGGAAGGGCCGGTGACCCACCATCCATTTCTTTGGGCCAGCGCCTGAAGGAACTGAAACTGCCGCAAGGGCGCTTGAAAACAGGCACGCCTCCGCGCATTGATGCACGCACTATAGACTTTTCCAAACTGGAAGCTCAGGGTGGTGATGTTGACCCTATACCCGTTTTTTCTTATATGGGTTCGGCGGACATGCATCCAGAGCAATTGCCTTGCTGGATTACACACACTACCGAAAAGACTCACGACATTGTGCGCTCAGGTCTGGATCGTTCGCCTATGTACAGCGACAGCGGCACAATAGAAGGAATAGGGCCGCGCTATTGTCCGTCGATAGAAGACAAGATACATCGTTTTGCCGATAAGGCCAGCCATCAAATATTTCTTGAGCCTGAGGGTTTGAGCACTCAGGAGATTTATCCCAATGGTGTATCTACAAGCTTGCCCTTTGATATACAGATAGCCCTCGTACGTTCTTTGCCTGGTTTGGAAAATGCCAATATCATGCGCCCAGGTTATGCGATTGAATACGATTATTTTGATCCACGTGAACTTAAGGCGACACTCGAAACACGCTCCATCAATGGATTGTTTTTTGCCGGCCAAATCAACGGTACGACGGGATATGAAGAGGCTGCTGCCCAAGGCTTGCTTGCCGGTGTAAATGCCGCTCTGCAGGCTAAAGGCAAGGAAGGCTGGTGCCCGAAACGCAACGAAGCCTATTTAGGCGTTCTTGTCGACGATCTAATTACCAGCGGCGTAACCGAACCTTATCGTATGTTTACGTCGCGGGCGGAATACCGCCTAAGCTTGCGCGAAGATAATGCGGATATGCGCTTGACGGAAGAAGGCCGCCGCCTTGGGCTGGTGGATGATGCGCGTTGGGATGCCTTTAGCCGGAAACGTGATTCTGTGGCACAGGAAATCGAGCGCCTTCGTGGTAGCTGGATCAATCCTAAAACCTTGGCGATGCATACTGCCGAGGCTCTGTTGGGCAAACAGGTGGAAAGAGAATATTCCTTATACGATCTATTGAAACGGCCCCAGGTTTCCTATCGGTCTCTTATGGATCTGGAAAAGGAAGATGGCAGCTGCCTGGCGGGCCCAGGGCTAGAAGATACTATTGCAGCTGAACAAGTTGAAATTCAAGTGAAGTACTCTGGTTATGTTGCAAGGCAGCAAGAGGAAGTGGAAAAGCAAGCGGCCCAGGAGTCGCAGCTTATCCCTGCCGATATTGATTACGACGCCATTACCAGCATGTCGATAGAAGTACGCCATCGCTTGAAAGCTAGCCGGCCGGAAACGGTGGGGCAGGCCAGCCGGATATCCGGTGTAACACCAGCCGCTATTTCTTTGTTGCTGATACATCTTAAACGTATGCAATATCGGAAGAAAGCAGCCTGATGGTGGATCAAATAAATTACAGACAGCGCCTTGATGCCGCGGCCCAGGAACTGGGTATTGAGTTGAGCGACGAGCAGGCACAGGCTTTACTTGGCTACATGGCCCAATTGCAGCGTTGGAACCGTACTTATAACCTTACTGCTTTGCGTGAACCTGACCAGATGCTGGTACAGCATTTGTTCGACAGTCTTTCGGTTGTAAAGCCGCTTGCTGAAATACTGTATAAAAACACAGTATCAAATCCTTGTGTTGTCGATGTGGGGTCTGGGGCGGGTCTACCCGGCGTAGTACTGGCCATCATGCAGCCGCAATGGCAAGTGCACTGTGTCGACGCGGTTGAAAAGAAAATGGCTTTTGTGCGTCAAATGGCCGGTGTGTTGAAGCTGCCCAATTTGCGTGCCATGCATGCGCGCGTAGAAGCGCTGCCTCGATTCAACGCTGATGTTGTTATTTCCCGAGCCTTTGCGTCACTGGTCGACTTTGCTACGCTTGGCGGGCCTCATGTGGCCGATGGCGGGTATCTCGTCGCTATGAAAGGGCGCGAACCACAAGACGAAATTGAAACCCTTGAGCAGCAGACCGGATGGCGGTCCAGCCAGATCCAGACGCTGCTTGTCCCTGAATTGAATGCCCAGCGTTGCCTGGTCTGGTTGAGCCGTCAAGGAAACCCATGAATTACAACCCCGCAGCCACTGCCAATGTATTTTGCATCGCAAATCAAAAAGGCGGCGTAGGAAAAACCACCACAGCCATCAACCTGGCTGCGGCGCTCGCCGCAACACGTAAACGTGTTTTGCTGATTGACTTGGATCCCCAAGGCAACGCAACTATGGGCAGTGGCATCGATAAGAACAACGTCGAGCAGAATCTGTACCAGGTCTTGATAGGCGACGCGACCATCGCTCAGGCTCGGGTCAGATCCGAATCGGGGGGGTACGATGTACTTCCCGCCAATCGTGAATTGTCTGGCGCCGAAATCGATCTGATCCAGATGGAAGAACGCGAACAGCAGCTTAAGCAGGCCATAGCGCACGTACTAGGCGATTACGACTTCATCCTGGTAGACTGCCCGCCGACCCTGTCTTTGCTGACCCTGAATGGCTTGGCATCGGCCCATGGGGTGATTATTCCCATGCAGTGCGAATACTTTGCGCTGGAAGGGCTTTCGGACCTGGTCAACACCATCAAGCGCGTGCACCGCAATATCAACCCAGAGCTGCAGCTGGTAGGCTTGCTACGGGTCATGTTTGATACGCGGGTCACACTGCAGCAGCAGGTTTCCGCCCAAATCGAAACGCATTTTGGGGATAAGGTTTTTAAAACAGTGGTTCCTCGCAATGTGCGCCTTGCCGAAGCGCCCAGCCATGGCTTGCCCGGTATTGTCTACGACAAAAATTCCCGCGGCGCCAAGGCCTATATTGAATTTGGCAACGAACTTATCAAGCGCGTCAAGAAAGAAGCTCTCCGGCAGCAAGCTCGTCCGCGCAGCTAAACGAATCAGAGAAAGGAATACACAATGGCAACGAGAAAGCCGAAAGGATTGGGACGAGGTCTGGAGGCCTTGCTTGGCGAAGATGCTCCCGTTATAGAAAATTTTGGCAAAGATGACCGTCTTCCGTCCGTCCTTAAGGTCGGGCTCATGCGCGCGGGCAAATATCAGCCGCGTACACGCATGGACGAGGGCGCCTTGAACGAGCTGGCCGAGTCTATCCGTACCCAGGGCATCATGCAGCCCATACTTGTTCGCCCACTAGCCGGCAAAGACGCCGGAAAGTATGAAATCATCGCGGGAGAACGTCGTTTCCGGGCTGCACAATTGGCTGGCTTGGCTGAAGTGCCGGTGCTGGTGCGTGGTGTGCCTGATGAAAGTGCCGCGGTAATGGCGCTGATCGAAAATATTCAGCGTGAAGACCTGAATCCCCTGGAAGAAGCCCATGGAGTCCGACGTCTGCTGGATGAGTTCGGGTTGACCCATGAGCAGGCAGCGCAGGCGATAGGCCGTTCGCGCTCGGCGACCAGCAACCTGATGCGCCTCTTGAACTTGACGGGGCCGGTCCAAACTATGCTTTTGGCAGGTGATATCGACATGGGCCATGCTCGGGCTTTGCTGGCTACCGATTCCGCAACACAAATCCTTTTGGCCAATGAAGTCATTGCCAAGCGCTTGTCGGTGCGTGAAACTGAAAAGCTGGTGGGGCGCAGCATACGCGAAGCCGAGGAAAAGGCACCCAAGCCTGGGCGCAAGTCGGTTACCCA
>DATJCP010000173.1:0-2552 GCA_035514715.1 Candidimonas sp. | reverse complement strand
CAACCCGGCTAACTGCTGCGGCCTGGTCACTGAGCCTTCAATATTTATAATGGTTTCGCCAACTTTGACTTCGCCTTGCAAAGGAAATGGCATGCTGTCCGCCTGAAGCGACAATATGCCCCCTGATCGGCCCGTACCCTTGATGGCAGCCTTGTTATAACTGCCGCTGGCCTTGAAACCTATGCCATAACCGTCCTTGCCCGCCTCTTTTAGGCTATCCAGCTCGGCATCAAGATCAAGCTGGCTTGCGGCATCCACGACCCGTACTCTAGCCTGCGACAACTGCAGCTTCTGCAGGTCAAGCTTCCATTTGGAAGGCGCTGGTTTGTCGGCCCTTGATTCGGTGAAAGTCCAGTTGTTGATGCCTTGGGCGTCACGGTTCAAACGGACATTGGCGGATTCGATTTTCAAGCTGGGGATTTGAATAACCTGTTCAAGCAAAGCCAGGGGATTCAATACGACTTCAAGATGCTTGATATCGGCCATATTCGCATCCAGCTTGCTGCCCTGAGGATTTCCCACAGTGATTTGCTGTGCAGTTATCTGCGGCAAGGGCACCCAACCACGCCACCCGCTTTGAGTACCGGGGCGCAGCCATTTAACGGAGAGGTCGCCTTCAATAGCCACCGGTCTGCCCGCCAGCTCGCTGGCCTGGCGGTTAATCCAGGGTTTGGCATAGTTCCAGTTGAAGGTCGCCACTAGCGCCGCGGCCAACACCCACGCCAGG
Source organism: Candidimonas sp. (assembly GCA_035514715.1). Lineage (GTDB taxonomy): Bacteria > Pseudomonadota > Gammaproteobacteria > Burkholderiales > Burkholderiaceae_B > Pollutimonas. The sequence goes on along the minus strand of DATJCP010000173.1, from coordinate 1,825 downwards.
ACCACGCCCAGGCATGCCCACAAGACTATTTTTGTATAGCGCGGCATCACTCACTCCTTGCTATGCTTACCCTCACTTCTGCGATGAGAGGCCAGCTTATTGTAGGAGCATTGCCGACGTGATGATGATACGAAACAATACGGAAAATAAGCGGCCGGCGTAGCGCTTTGGGCGCTATGCCGGCCTATTAGCCAAAGGAATTACAGCAGTTCCTTGCGGAGATCTGCCGCTGTCTTGGGCGACAACAAACCCGGTGCGACATCGAATACCGTTTTCGCTCCTACGCTGCCTTGCTGGTTCAATCTGAACGCGGCACGCGCATAAGCCACCAAAACACTGGACGTGAATTCAGGATTGCTGTCGAGCTTGAGCGAGTACTCGACCACTTGCTGTGTTCCTGCGCCGGTTGTCCCGCTGCGAATAACAAAACCGCCGTGCGGCATGGCAGCATGATCGCGCTTCAATTCGTCTTCGGTAATGAAGCTGACCGTCGTATCGTAATCGGAAAAATAATCAGGCATGGTCACGATGGCCTGCTTGACGGTTTCGGCATCGGCGCCTGCATCCAGCACCACATAGCAATCGCGCGTATGCTTTTCACGGGTGGACAAAACAGGAAGCTTTCCGCTGCGCACACGATCGACCGCATCAGGTACGGGTATCGTGTATTGCACAGCCCCTTTCACGCCAGGAACACGGCGGATCGCATCGGAATGGCCTTGGCTAAGCCCCTTGCCCCAGAACGTGTAGGTTTCGCCCTGCGGCAACACTGCCTCGCCGAACAGGCGATTCAAGGAAAACAGGCCCGGGTCCCAGCCCACTGAAATCAGTGCGGTGTTGCCGTTGGGTTCGGCTGCTTGGTTGACGGCCTGGAAGTATTCCGGGATTTTTGCGTGGGTATCGAAGCTATCGACCGTGTTGAACATGGCCGCCAAGGCAGGCCCTTGTTCAGGCAGGTCGTTTTTAGAGCCACCGCAAAGAATCAGCACATCGATATCGTTCTGGAATGCTTGAATGGCAGATAGCGAATGCACAGGCACGCCAGGGCTCAACAACTTCACACTGGCGGGGTCCCGACGGGAAAACACCCCAACGAGCTCCATATCTGCGTTCTGTGCAATCGCCGCTTCAACGCCGCGCCCAAGGTTTCCGTATCCGGCAATACCGATTCTGATTTTTGTACCCATGAAATAACACATCCTTGTAGTTTAGGAATTCATCGGGGGCAATTGTAGCCGGGAGACATCCGCCCCACCCAAATTTATACAGGCTGCATCGATTGCGTTTCACGATAACGAACATGCCACGACAATGCCTCTTCCAGAATATGCGGCGTCTGGCCGCCGCGGGCGCAAGCCTGCTGGAAATAATCACGCAACGCGTCGCGGTAGTCTGGATGGGCGCATCGCTCAATAATCAAGTGTGCGCGCTCACGCGGCGCCCGGCCACGCAAATCGGCCAGCCCCCATTCGGTGACCAAGACATCCACGTCATGCTCAGTGTGGTCTACATGCGTCGCCATGGGAACGACGCTGGAAATGGCTCCGTCCTTGGCGACCGACTTGCTGACAAAGATCGACAAATGAGCATTGCGAGCGAAGTCGCCTGAGCCGCCGATGCCGTTCATCATGTGGGTTCCGCCGACGTGGGTGGAATTCACGTTGCCGTATATATCGAACTCCAGCGCGGTATTGATGGCGATGATGCCCAGCCGACGAACAATTTCCGGATGGTTGCTGATTTCCTGCGGGCGCAGCACCAGGCGGGAACGATAACGCTCCACTTCGCTGAGGAATTTCTGATGCATGGCTTTGGACAAGGTAAT